>JAGBSP010000032.1 GCA_017631855.1 Clostridia bacterium
CAGCAGTTCAGGCAGCAGTTACGGCAGCAGGCGGCGAGGCTAAGGGCGTTTACACGCTGGCTCTCACGGCAGCAGCAGGCGAAGCTCCTACTGTAGAAGAGAATGCAGCATTTGCTACGGCAATCACTGCAAAGATCAACGCAATCAAGGATGACGTCTTCAACGTAACCACTCCTAATAAGGGCGATGGCTCTGTTCAGGATTGGGCAGACGGCGTTACCGCGGCTAATTGATTTGATCTTAGATTAAAAGAATTTGCCCCGAGGCTTTTGCCTCGGGGCTTTTTCGTGCACCAAACCTTGTAGGGGAGGGGTTCCCCCTCCCGTATCGTCACGGGTCGTCGTGGGCGCCGACCCCTACCGTGTGTAATACAATACCGTCGGTGCGGTAAACGTACCAAGGTGACAATCCCCACCAAGCCTCCCTCCGGGAGGGAGGGGGACCACGAAGTGGTGGAAGGAGCACGCGCAACGATACGCTTATTGCAAGGTTTATTCTGCCCGCAGGCTCCTTCAGTCGCTTCGTGACAGCTTCCTCTCGGAGGAAGCCTTGGTGATATGCGTTTTTTGGTGTACCCAACCTTGTAGGGGAGGGGTTCCCCCTCCCGTATCGTCACGGACGAAAATGAAGATTTTGCTCAAAACAAAAATCGCAACCAAGAGATTTTCTCTCGGTTGCGATTTTATTTTGATTGGTTATTTCTGCAACGCACGGAAGGCATCGAGAGCTTCGGCTTCCGAAAGAATTCCGTCGGTGGCGTTCGCTTCGGTCAGCGAGGATACCGCTACAGCTTCGGCAAGCTCTAAAATTTCTTCGGCATTGGCTCCGCGTTCGATGGCAACGAGTGCGCCCGAACAGAATGCGTCGCCCGCGCCCGTTTTTCCCTTGACGAATCCCTTCGGCAGGGGGCAGGACGGACGGCTCGTTACTGTTCCGTTCTTTTCGGCACAAAGTCCGATCTTCGGCGTATGCAAAATCACTCGCTCTCTCACGCCAAGCGAGAGAAGCTTCTCTGCCATCGCGGGCAGATTTTCCTCAATCGGCTCCATTCCGCAAAGCTTTCCTGCTTCAAGCTCGTTGATGATGAGGTTATCCACGTAGGGAAGGCAGGGAAGAACGCAAGCATATCGGTCGGAATTTTCACTGACAAGGTCAATCGAGGTGGTAATTCCTTCCTCGACGGCTTTTTGGAGAATTTTCAGACCGTCTCCCTCGTCGACCTTCTTCAAAAGAAGAAAATATCCGAGATGGAGCATCTTTGCGGAGAGGTTATCCCAGTCAATGTCATCGTATCCGAACTCTGCCGACGCGCCTGCGTAGGTAAAGAAGGTTCTTTGACCGCCGACAATGCTCATAACGTCGGTAAAGCTGGTTTTTTCGTTTTCAGACACGCGAATGCCCGTGGTGTCAACCCCTGCATCTGCGATGGTTTTCTTGGCAAATTCGCCCGCCGCATCGGCTCCGATCCTGCCAATGGCATAGATCGGAAGCGCGGGTGCGATTTTTTTGAGTCCGATTCCGTTATTGGGAACAAGTCCGCCGACCGTCATTTTAATACTGCGGATCTGCGTCAGCTCCCCCTCTTGCGGATACGCCGAGATCTCGTAAATATTATCGACGAGCAGTGAGCCTGCAACGGCAATTCCCGAACGGTTCTTGACGTTATTCATCTTAGTTACACTCAGCAACTAACGGACCTGCGAGATCCTTGAGGAAGAACAGGCGTCCTGCGAGGGTAGGAATGTAGGAAGAGGTGATCCAAGGCGTCGGGCCGTGGCGAAGGGTCATCCACAGCGACATACCCTGCCACTGCATTCCACGGCCGAGCGTTCCGTCAGCTCCGCCGATGGCGTAGTCTGCCTGCAGGAAGAGTCCGGGACCGATGGTGTTGGCACGGCAAGGAACGAGCGTCGTTCTCGACTTAAAGCTTGTGAACGCGTTCTGCTCAACCGTCAGAGGATGGATCTTTGCCGCGATGCGGTAGGGCTGCTTCTTCCACTCTGCTTCGCTCTCATACTCACCTGCGAACTGGGGCTCCCAGAACGCGATGTGGCACATTCTTCCGATACCGTAGACGAGAACGAGCTTTACGCCCTCCGCCTTCAGTGCCGCGATCTTTTCGGGATAGGTGGGAAGGTTTTCCTTGGTTGCGAAGTTTCTCTGATCCTTCGGAATCGTCAGCTCGCCCAGAGGATTGAAGAGAGCCTGCTCCATTGCGTACTGGAACGCACCCGTGTTGTCGGGAGAGAGCGTGTTACCCTCGCTGTCACTCCACTCGTCCATATTGAAGGTGTAGACGTGCTCGCAGGAGATCTTCCACTCCTTGAGGAAGTAAACGACCCACTTGTACATACCCATAGGACCTACGGGCAGAATGAAAGCGACCTTTTCGCCCTTTTCCTTAGCAAGCTTGATCTGCATTGCGATCTCGTGACCCATGTAGGTCTCGAACTCGCCGAGGTCGTTACACTGAATGGGGGTGAATCCATCGTTCCAGAAGGACTGACGCTCGGTGATAGTTTCGGGTGCGTCGATGCACGCATCGATCTTGTCAAAATCCCAGCCTGCGGGGTAGAAGCCCTCAAGGGCGCTTCCTTTTACGGTAGAATTGAAATTCATAGCGATTCTCCTTTTGTTTATGTTTTTTTAATTTTGTGCGTAAAGCTCATCGACGAGCACCTGTACGTGGACGGCGCGGTCGGTGTAGAAGTAGTTGGGCTTGCCCGAATTCAGAATGTCGCAGAAATGGTTGATCTGCTTTTCGTAGAGGTTTGCACCCTCTGCCTCGTAGATCACGGGCTCTGCGGCGTCGCGGTTGTTTTGCTGTGCCACGTAGTCGCCCTGCGGTGCATAGAGGTGCGTCAGCGTACCTGTTTCGGTTTGAGAAAGTGTGCCGACGGTCTGAATGTAGCCCTTCGTGCCGTAGAGCTCAAGCTTGCTCTGCGCCGCCTTGTCGGGAACGTTGAAGTTGACGTCAATATGTCCAAGCGTGCCGCTCTTTGTGCGGAAAATCATTACAGCACTGTCCTCAACCTCGTAAGAGAAGGTCAGCGTGGAGCAGAGAGCCTTGACTTCGGTGATCTCCTCGCCGAGCACAAACTCGATCAGCTCGATGCAGTGCACGCCGAGATCCATAAATGCACCTCCGCCGCCAAGCGCCTTTTTCTGACGCCAAGCGCCCTCGATGTCGGGATACCAACACGAGAACTGCGCACGGACGTCAACGACCTGACCGATCTGTCCGTCTGCGACGAGCGCTTGCGCCTTTTCGTGCAGGTTGTGGTGCTTCATCATATAGCCGATGGTGATCTGCTTGCCTGCCGCTTTGAAGGCGTCGACCAGCTCTTTTCCCTGTGCCGAGGTCAGGGTGATCGGCTTTTCAAGAAATACGTGCTTTCCGTACTTTAGTGCAAGCATTGCCTGCTCGTAGTGGCACATGACGGGTGTGCCGATGTAAACTGCGTCGCAGTCGGTGTTCTTGAACATTTCTTCTTCGGTGGTGAAGAAGGGAACTCCGTATTTTTCACCGACAGTCTTTGCGACCTCGGGAACGCGATCCATTACGGCGCAAAGCTCACTCTGCGCGTTTGCGAGGATGGCGGGAATGGTGCGTCGGTCGGCAATTCCGCCCGCACCGATGACACTCCATTTGATCTTGCTCATCGCGTCACCTCATCAGGGGAGCAGGCGCTTGGTTGTACCCTTGAGGTAAACCTGACACTGACGGAAGCCCTCAGCGTAAGCGGCACCACACTGATATCCGCGGTAGCGCGAGCAGGTTCTGACCATATCTGCAAAGTCGATGCCGTCGTGCTCTCTCATCCAGACGAGCTGACTTTCGTGGCACTCGAGCATATCGATCTTGAGGTCGATCTCGTCGGAAATGTCAACGAACTCGGTGGGGTTGAAGTTGACGCCTGCGAGCGTGTCCATATAGTAGATCGGCACGAGCTTTGCGGGCTCGGCGTACTTGCTCTTGTAGTTCGGGAGCGTTGCCGTGAAGCTTGCGTCAAAGACCAGACGCGATACGGCGGTGTGGTCGGGCATATAGTCGTTGGGATCGTGCGTAATGATGACGTCGGGGTTTGCGTACTTGATGACGTCAACCATTTTGTCGCGCGCTTCTTTGTTATTATCATAGATTTCCAGATCGTCAAAGCCGCCCCAGAACACCTCAATTCCTGCCAGAGCTCCTGCCTTCTTTGCCTCAGCGGCGCGGATCTTGGTCAGCTCGTCGGGCGGAATGATGACGTGTCCGAGATTTCCGCTCGATGCGTGGCAGACCATAACCGTGTCGCCGCGCTTAACGCACTTGGCAAGCGTACCCGAGCAAGCGATTTCTACGTCATCGGGATGACAACCGATTGCTAAAATTCTCATAGTTTACTCTCCTTTTTTGTTCTTGAAAAGCCACAGCTTTCCGATTAATTTTAGTATATCATACGGAAAGTTTTTTTACAGTATTACGTAGTCCGCAAAAAGGGTAAAATAATCCATTGCTTGAAAAAACAAAAAAATAATTGACAGAAATCTGTTCGTATGATATACTATAAATATAGAAAAGAACAACGGTGGATTCGTATGGAAAAACAGTATTATAAGCATAAAATTGAAAATCTGTTGCTCATCAGCCGAATTGTGACGATTCACTACTTTGAATTTGATAAGGATTACACGGCACCCGTGGAGTCGCACGACTTCTGGGAGCTCGTGTATGCCGACAAGGAGTCGATTATTTGTACCTCGGATGAACGCGAAACCCTGCTTTCGGAGGGAGAGGTGCTCTTCCACAAGCCGAACGAGCGGCACTCGTTGCGCGCCAACGGTCAGACGGCGCCCAACGTGTTTGTGATTTCGTTTGAATGTAAGAGCGAGGCGGCGCACTTTTTTGAGCACAAGCGGTTGATACTGGACAAAAGCCTTCTTCGCTTCGTCTACGCGATCATCGAGGAGAGCAAAAAAACCTTTGATTTGCCCTTTTCGGATCCCGAGCTCAAGAAAATGAAGCTGCTTTCTCAACACGCGCTCGGCGGTCAGCAGTTGATCAAGAACTATCTTGAGATTCTTTTGGTCAATTTGATGCGCAGTGAAACCGAAAAAGAGGATTCCGAGGTGTTCTTTCTATCTCAAGAGAAGGTGGGAGAACAGGTGGCGGAGCAGGTGATCCGATATTTGAAGCTCCATCTTTATGAGAGAGTTTCGATTGCCGACGTGTGCGGGGCGCTCAATTATAATAAATCCTATATTTTTCAGCAGTTCAAGAAGGCAACAAATTGCTCCGTGATGGCGTATTTCAACCGAATGAAGATTGAGCGCGCCAAGCGGATGCTTCGGGAGACCTCGCTGTCGGTGACCGAAATTTCCGACCGTCTGGCATTTGATACCCCGAATTATTTTTCCAAGACCTTCAAGCGAATGACGGGATACACACCTCTTCAATACAAGAAAATTCATAAGCATTAAAAAATATTTTTACATAAAGAAAGGGAAAACTTATGGAAGAAAAATACGGTTCTCTATTTACTCCTTGGAAAATTCGTGACGTCGAGATCAAAAACCGCATCGTGATGTGCCCGATGGGCGGCACGTCGCTGTTCGGTTGGTTTGAGCTGACGGGGTGCCATTTTGACAAGGAGGCGGCAAAGCTCTTTCTCGAGCGCGCCAACAACAACGTAGGTCTGATCATTCCCGGAATTGCGCCTCTGCGTGACACCTTCTGGGGAAAGTGGCTCTGGCAGAATCCGAAGATGTTCGAGGATCTGAAGGAGTTTATGGATGAGATCCACAAGACGGGCGCAAAGCTCTTTATTCAGCTGACGGCGGGAATGGGACGCTCGTGGGCAATCACCGAGCTTGTCGCTCCGCTTCACAGAAACAAATTTACCCGTGCGATCGTCAAGCCGATCATTGACACCTCGCACGAGCTCGCTTGTCCCTCTCCTCAGCCTGCGCGCTGGGCACCCGATATTGAATGTCCCGAGATGACCGTGGAGCAGATTCACGAGATTATCGAGGCATTTGCCAAGACTGCAAAGCTTTGCCGTGATGCGGGCGTGGACGGTGTGGAGGTTCACGCGGTACACGAGGGATACCTTCTTGACCAGTTTGCGATCGAGTTCTTCAACAAGCGTACCGACGAGTACGGCGGAAGCTTTGAGAACCGCTACCGCTTTGCGGCAGAGGTCGTTCGGGCGATTAAGGAAGCGTGCGGCGACGATTATCCCGTTTCGCTCCGCTACTCGGTCGAGTCCAAGATGAAGGGATTTTGCGAGGGGGCGATGCCCGGCGAGGATTACGTTGAGGTTGGAAGAACGATGGAGGAATCCGAGCGCGCGGCAAAGTATTTGCAGGACGCGGGCTACGATATGCTCAACGCCGACAACGGAACCTACGACTCGTGGTACTGGGCGCATCCGCCGATGTATATGCCCGAAAACTGCAATCTTGAGGACGTAGCGCACATCAAGAAATTTGTGGATATTCCCGTGGTTTGTGCGGGTAGAATGGATCCCGAGGTGGGTGCTGCGGCGATTGCCGAGGGCAAGATCGACGCAGTGGGAATTGCACGTCAGTTCCTCGTTGACCCCGAATGGATCACCAAGCTCATCGAGGATCGCTTGGAGGACATTAAGCCTTGTATCTGCTGTCACGCAGGATGCTTTAACTTCTCCTCGTCCAAGGGACACGCCAATACTCAGGATCTGACCGATACGATGGGACTTGCGCGTTGTGCGCTCAACCCCGAAACGATGCAGTCGAAGAAATATCAGATCAAGCCTGCGAAGAAGGCAAAGAAGATTGCCATCATCGGCGGCGGTATCGGCGGTATGGAAGCGGCAATCGTTTGCGCAAAGCGCGGACACAGCGTCACCCTCTATGAAAAGACCGACAAGCTCGGTGGTGTCTTTATCGCGGCGGCGGCTCCTTCCTTTAAGGAGAAGGATCGCGCGCTGATCGCGTGGTATATCTGTGAGCTCTCGAAGTATCCGATTGAGGTGAAGATGAACACCGAGATCACAGACGTAAAAACGCTCGATGCCGACGAAATCATCGTGGCAACGGGTGCGGTGGCAAGAAAGATTCCCGTCAAGGGCGTAGAGAGAAGCATCGAGGCAATCGACTATCTCTTGGGCAACAAGACGGTAGGAGAGAAGGTTGTGGTCATCGGCGGTGGTCTGACGGGTTGTGAGATTGCGTACGAGCTGTATCTTCAGGGCAAACAGCCCACCATTGTGGAGATGCAGGACGACCTTGTGACGACCCCCGGTATCTGCCTTGCAAACACCAGCTACCTGCGTGATTTCTTTAAGACCAATCAGGTTCCCGTCCATTTGGAAACGGGTGTTTCTGAGATCACGGAGCATGGCGTTGTGGTAAAGCACAAGGACGGCTCGGAAGAAACGATCGACGCCGATTCGGTTATTCTTTCGGTAGGCTATACGCCGAAGCCTCTGGCAACCAAGGGCGTTCGGGTGATTGGTGACGCGGCAAGCGTCGGTAACCTGCGCACCGTCATCTGGGGCGCGTGGGACGTAGCGATGAAGCTGTAAGGTGAAAGGAGAAAGGATATGCAACTGACCAAAGAACAACAGGCGATTCTTGACGGAGAGAAGGGTGAAACTCTTGCTAAGGTCATGAAGACGCTCGTGATGTACGGTGACGCGTTTGAGGCTGAAAAGCTTGTCCCCGTGACGTCGAAATACAATCATCTGGTGACCTCGTTCGGACTGAAGGTCATGTCGCCCGTGTACGATCTGATGCAGCAGCTGCTCGACGCAGGCGTTGCTTCGGAGCAGAAGTTTTCGGTAGACCCCCGTCCGCTGGACAAGAACGTTCCCGCCAACTTCTTGCAGAACTTCGTATTCAATAAATTTATGTATACCAAGCAGGACTTTTACGAGGAGCAGCTCGGAAAGCTCGGTCTGATGGACTCTGACGCCTTCTCTTGTACCTGCTATATGGATGAGGTTGGAAACAAGCCTCAAAAGGGAGAGATTCTTTCGTGGGCAGAATCGAGTGCGGTTGTTTACGCAAACTCGGTGCTTGGCGCACGATGCAACCGAAATTCGGGCATCATTGACATTATGGGCTCGATCGTCGGCTACGTTCCTTACTTCGGACTTCTGACCGATGAAGGAAGAAAAGCGACGTGGGTGGTCAAGGTTCAGACGACCAAAAAGCCGGAGGCACAGCTTCTCGGCTCTGCCATCGGTATGAAGGTGATGGAGGATGTTCCGTACGTGGTCGGACTCGATCAGTGGATCGGAAACGAGCTGAACGACGCGGCGTGCGCTTATCTCAAGGACTTTGGTGCGGCAACGGCGTCGAACGGTGCGGTAGGGCTTTACCATATCGCAAATCTGACCCCCGAGGCAGTAGAGCTTGGAGAGAGCTTGATTGCAGAGGGCGCGAAGGAATATATCATTGACGATGCCGAGCTTGCACGCGTGCAGGCGGAGTATCCCGTGATCTGGAAGGATCCCGACGCTACGCCGAAGCTTTGCTTTGTCGGATGTCCTCACCTTTCGCTCGAGCAGCTCAAGGATTGGACTGACAAGATCGAAGCGTCGCTTGCCGAGCACGGCAAGAAGAAGGTTACGATCCCCACCGTCTTTACGGCGGCGCCCAAGGTACTGGAAGCGTTTGGCAAGACCGAATATGCCGAACGTCTCAAGGCAACGGGCGTGATTACCTCGTATATTTGTCCTCTGATGTATATGAACAATCCGCTTTGTAAGAAGATGCCCGTCATCACCTCGTCGAATAAGCTTCGTACCTATACGACGGCGAGATACTACACCGATGCGGAAATTTTGCAGACGATTACAGGAGGGAAGAAGGCATGAAGCAGTTTCAGGGAAGAGTAGTAACCCCCGGTCAGGTGGTGGCGGAAGCCGTCGTGACCAGAGAGGGATTTAATACGCTGGCATCGTTCCAGACGGCTCTGCAGTTTGGCGACAAGGAGGTCAAGTGCGGAGATCAGAATAACAAGGATCTGCACGGAAAGTCGATGCTCGGCAAAGCGCTTTGCTTGCCGCAGACGATTGGATCGACCACGGGCGGCTTAGTTCTTTACTGTGCGTGCGCAATGGAGAAAAATCCCGCGTGTATGTTGTTTGCCAACCACATTGACTCTCTTGCCGCAGCAGGCGCGGTGCTTGCCGACGTTTGGGTTGAGGGTGTTTCGATGCCCGTGGTGGACAGCCTTGGCGAGGAGTTTCTCGCTTACGTGAAGGACGGAATGAAGATCACCGTCGGAGAAAACGGACTTGTTACCGTAGAATAATTTTTTGGGCAGAAGCGGTCGCTTCTGCCCAAGCTTTTTTGAAAAGAAATCTCTAAAATGCCTTGAAAAATTCGGAGAGTTTTGCTATAATATAGGTACCGAAAACCAAAGGAGAAGAATTTTATGAAAAAAGCCGTAATTACTGTGGTAGGACAGGATACAAAGGGAATTATTGCCAAGGTCAGCGCAAAGTGTGCCGAGGCAAGTGCCAACATCGTTGAGATTTCGCAGAGCGTGCTGAAGGAATATTTTGCAATGATTATGGTCATCGACATCACCGATCTTTCCGTAAAGTTTGGCGATTTTGTGGACGATATGAAGGCGCTTGGCGAGCAGAATGCGCTCGATATTCGTACGATGCATGAGGATATTTTTAATTCGATGCACAAGATCTGAGGAGAGAGTATGGTCAATATTAACGATATACTTGAAACAATCAATATGATCAAAGAGGAGAACCTTGATATTCGTACGATTACGATGGGTATCTCTCTCTACGATTGCGCGGGCGACGATATTAACACGGTCTGCGACCGCATTTACGATAAGATTACCACGAGAGCCGAGCGCCTCGTTTCTGTCGGACAGGAGATCGAAAAGGATCTCGGTATTCCGATCATCAACAAGAGAGTTTCGGTCACACCGATCTCGCTCGTAGGCGGACGCTTTACGTCCGACGATTACGTTAAGATCGCACATACGCTCGACCGTGCGGCGCATACGCTTGGTATCAATTTTATCGGTGGATACGGCGCATTGGTACAAAAAGGATTTACCGATCACGCAAGAGCGCTGATCGAATCGATTCCGCAGGCACTTGCTGAGACTGAGCGCGTTTGCTCCTCGGTCAACGTGGCATCCACCAAGGCGGGCATCAATATGGACGCTGTGGCGCAGATGGGACGCATCATCAAGGAGACCGCATATCTGACGAGAGACAACGAGTCGATCGGTTGTGCAAAGCTTGTTGTGTTTGCGAACGTTCCCGATGATAACCCCTTTATGGCAGGCGCATTCCACGGTGTGGGCGAAGCCGAGTGCGTGGTCAGCGTCGGTGTTTCGGGTCCCGGTGTTGTCAGCTCCGCAATTAAGAGAGCAGGGCAGTGCGACTTCTCGACGCTTGCCGAGATTATCAAAAAGACGGCGTTCAAGATCACGAGAATGGGTCAGCTTGTTGCAAGTGAAGCATCGAAGCGTCTAGACGTGCCCTTTGGCATCGTAGACCTTTCTCTCGCTCCCACCCCTGCGGTTGGCGACTCGGTTGCACATATCCTTGAGGGAATGGGACTCGAGCGTTGCGGCGGTCACGGAACGACGGCGGCATTGGCACTCCTCAACGATGCGGTTAAGAAGGGCGGTGTTATGGCGTCCTCGCACGTTGGCGGACTTTCGGGCGCGTTCATTCCCGTATCCGAGGATGCAGGTATGATCGACGCGGTGGCTTGCGGTGCGCTTTCTCTTGAAAAGCTTGAGGCAATGACAGCGGTTTGCTCGGTCGGTCTCGATATGATCGCAATCCCCGGAGATACCTCGGCAGAAACCATCAGCGGTATCATTGCCGATGAAATCTCGATTGGCGTTGCCAACACCAAAACGACGGCAGTTCGTGTCATTCCCGCCTACGGAAAGACGGTGGGCGATTCGGTCGAATTCGGCGGACTTTTGGGCTATGCACCGATTATGAAGCTGAGCGAATATTCCTGTGCCGACTTTATTGCGCGCGGCGGAAGAATTCCCGCTCCGATTCATTCCTTGAAGAACTAATGAAATAAAAAAGAACCGATGCGATGAAAATCGCATCGGTTTGTTTTTTTATTTATTTTTTATTTATCGAATGTCGGTAAGCGAATTCTCGATCATCGTGTGAAGCTCTGCGTTTGCAGTTGCTTCTCCCATTACGATCGTATAGGTGGTATTTCCAACCGTGAGGAAATAGATTGTCGTGTCGGCAACATACTCGCCTTCAGAAACGGTACAAGACATCTTGGTGATCGTAATGCCGTTCGGATTGGCGGTGTGCTGGATTGCCTTGTTGGTGATGGTGATCTCCGATGCAGCGTCAGCCAACAGCTCATCGATCTTCTCAACACCCCACAGCGTGTGATCGTCTTCGAGATTTCTTTCGGTTGCGACCATTTCGACCAGCGTTTCGGTTGCTTCACATTCAAAAGTAACTGACGTAAAGCTGTCTTCGCTGTAAACGTTCATGACCCAAGCTTCGGGATAGTAGAAGGAGATCGCGTTGTTGCTGAAGATCTTCGTGCCTTCGGGAGCGGTGGTGGGAACGATCGTGATGTATCCCTTTGCTCTTGCTGCTTCAGCAAAGAAGGTACCTTCGGTGACCGAGATGATCGTGTTGCCTGTGCAACCCTCGAATACGCTCTCACCGAAATATACAGTGGTGAAAGCCTTCTTATCAGCATCCCAAACGAACTTGTCGCTGCTAATGCTTGCGTTCAGATTGTTCAGCGAAAGACCTGCAGCCTTGAGGACGAGTTCGATCTCATCCAAAGAATCGCAATCACTATTTTCGATTGCTGCGTTGATAGCAGATAAGGTTGCTTCATCTGCCTTGGAGAACGTTCCGTAGATCTTGTCGGTATCCCAAACGTATTTTGCACCCTTATCGGAAAGAGCACCGAGGTGGAATCCTGCGTCTGCCAAGATTGCGGAAGCATCTGCTAAGGTTTCGGGAGCATCGCCCTCGTATGCGGCGATTGCGGCGTTCATCTTATTGAGGATCTCGTCGTCTGCCGTAGCAACGTCACCCAAAAGGTTAACCTCAACAAGGCTGGTGCACAGATAGAAGGCACCGTCGCCAAGATCGATGATCGATGCGGGAATGGTAACGTTCGTCAGAGCGGAACAACCCCAGAAAGCGGCACTGTCGATCGTCAGAAGACCTTCGGGAAGCACCAGGCTGTCAAGTGCGATACAGTTCTTGAACGCACCCTCACCGATAGCAAGGAGCGAAGCGGGGAAAGTAATGTTTTCCAACTTGGTGCAATCCTTGAATGCGCCCGTACCGATGGTCGTAAGATTCTTGGGAAGCGTGATTTCGGTCAAGTACTCGCACTGAGAGAAAGCAAAGTCGCCAATGTAAAGAATGGAATCGGGGAACTTGATCGAGGCGATGTTCTTCTGTGCCTTGAAAGCATCGTTTCCGATACCGACGATGGGACGACCTTCGATCTCAGCAGGAACCGTTACGTCCGTAAGCTTCTCACCTGTGTAGGTGTAACCCGTAATTTCGAGTTCGCCGTCTTCGTTAACGCCATATTTAAAATCTTCGTATACGTTTGTTTCGCTGACTTCAGCGTTTTCCTCGCCGTCAGCTGTGTCATCATTTTCTTCCTGCTTGGAACAGCCGATCATGGCAAAGATCAGCAGGGCGGCAAGCATAATTGCCAAAAGTTTTTTCATGAGAAACCTCCGTGATTATGTAGTCTTCTTTATTATACTCTATTTTTTTGCTATTGTCAATATAAAAAATGATTTCCGAGCTGTTTTTTTGTGAAAAAAAAGTAAATTTTGAAGAGCGACGCGAAGAATAAAACTTGACAGAGGGTCTTTTGTCGTTTATAATATAAATAAGAAAACCGATGGGAGGTGAGGGCGTGGATACGAGAATTAAAAAGCTTTACGGCGTGGGCGATGTTCGTGCGGCGGCATACGCCCGTCTTGGGGTTGCTACGGTGGGTGATCTGCTTCGTCATTATCCGAGAGGATATGAAGATCGCGGAGATATCCGACTTTTGTCCGAATGTGACGGAGTGGGCAAGAGTGCGCATCTTCTGACGGTCGCGACCGAGCCCAAGAGCGCGCGCATCCGTGGACGGATGTCGATGCTCAAATTTCGCGCGTACGACGACGGCGGACTTTGTGAGATCACCTTTTTTAATCAGGAATATCTGAAAAACGTCTTTACCCCCGGCGCGACCTTCCGCTTTTACGGTCGCGTGGAGAAAAAGGGCAACCGATATTCGATGACCTCGCCTGCCTACGAGCCGTATCGTGAGGACGCACAGCTTCCGCCGCTTGTTTCAATCTATCCGCTGACCGAGGGAATCTCGCAAAAGCAGATTGCGAAGGATATGAAGGCGGCAATGACGATCGCGTCGCTATCCCTTGCGGAAGATCCTCTTCCCGAAGAGATCCGCCGCAGGCAGGGACTGTGTCTGGAGGCCTACGCACTTCGGAATATTCATTCGCCCGACAGCTTTTCGGCACTCGCGGCGGCGAAAAAACGATTGATCTTTGATGAATTTTTTACTTTTGCGCTGGGACTTTCGATGGCGGGACGCCGTTCGACACACACGTCAGCCGTTCCGTGTACCGCAGGGGATATTTCACGACTTACCGCAAGTCTGCCCTATGCGCTCACGGGTGCGCAAAATCGCGTAATCTCCGAGATTCGCGCCGATATGGCAAAGGATTGTGCGATGAACCGACTGGTCGTCGGTGACGTCGGATGCGGAAAAACCGTCTGTGCGGCGGCGGCAATGCTGATCGCGGTACAGAGTGGAAGACAGGCGGCGCTGATGGCACCGACCGAAATTCTCGCACGTCAGCATTTTGCGGATCTTTCCGCGCTGTTTTCGCCCTTGGGCATTCGCTGTGAACTTCTCGTCGGAGCAATGAGTGCCGCCGAGAAAAGAAAGGTATACGAGGGTCTTTCCGCCGAGGACGAAGTGAAGCGAATTCCGATTGTTGTCGGTACGCAGGCGCTCCTTTCGGAGGGCGTTTCGTTTGCTTGCCCCGGACTTGTTGTGACCGACGAGCAACATCGCTTTGGCGTCCGTCAGCGCGCGGTGCTTGCGGGAAAAAACGATCTCTCACACACGCTCGTGATGAGCGCGACCCCCATTCCGCGTTCCTTGGCGTTGGCACTTTACGGAGAGCTTGACGTTTCGACGATCGACGAGATGCCCGCGGGGCGCCAAAGAGTCGATACCTTTGTGGTGGACGAAAGCTATCGCAAGCGGCTGGATCAATTTATTTTAAAGCAGGTTGCCGAGGGCGGTCAGGTCTATATTGTTTGCCCTGCGGTCGAAGAGAACGAGGATGAGGAAACGGATCTCTCGCTTTCGGACATCGATGGAGAGGGAAATCGCCGTCAAAGAGCGCCGCTCAAATCGGCGGTTAAGTATGCTGAGGAGCTCGGGGAGCGCTTTTCCGATCTTTCGGTAGCCTTCTTGCACGGCAGGCTGAAGAGCAAGGAAAAGGATGCGGTGATGCGGGATTTCGTAGCGGGAAAGATTGATATTCTCGTTTCTACGACGGTCATTGAGGTCGGCGTTAACGTGCCGAATGCAAATTTGATGATCGTGGAGAACGCCGACCGTTTCGGACTTTCTCAGCTTCATCAGCTTCGCGGAAGAGTGGGACGCGGCATGCGGAAATCTTACTGCGTGCTCGTATCTGAGAGTGCGACGGGAGAGAGCACAGCGCATGACCGTCTTGTGACGATGCGCGATTGCTACGACGGATTTTCGATTGCCGAGCGCGATCTGGAAATGCGAGGACCGGGTGATTTTCTCCGTTCGACGGGTGACGCGTCGGTGCGACAGAGCGGCGGCGTTCGTTTTCGACTTGCCGAGCTTTGCGACGATACGGGACTTCTCAAAAAAGCATTTGCAGAAGCAAAGCAGCTCATCGATACCGATCCCGAGCTAAGGGAATTTCCAATGCTTGCCCACCGCGTAGCGCAGATGTTTACCCCCGAAGAGGGAACGATGAATTGATTATGAAATTATAAAGATGATAAAAAACCACGGAAAACATTTTCGTGGTTTTTTCTTTGTGTGTCTTAAAAAAAGGAAGGGAGAAAACCCCACTTGTGGTTTTCTCCCTCTTTGCATTTTTGATGCAAATTCACCCTCTTTCGGGCGCTATTGAACGATGGGGACGCGCGCGGGGCGTTGCCCCACCCCCCACCAAAGAACATTTTGACAAAAGTTCTTTGGAAACTCAACAACATTTTGGTTTTTAATAATTTTCTGCGTGGATCTCGAAATATGCCTTGGGATGGTTGCAGGTGGGGCACATCTCGGGTGCATTCGTTCCAACGACGATGTGTCCGCAGTTGCGGCACTCCCAAACCTTCACTTCGCTCTTGGCAAAGACCTCGGCAAGCTCAATGTTCTTCAAGAGGGCACGGTAACGTTCCTCGTGGTGCTTCTCAATAGCGGCAACCAGACGGAATTTTGCGGCAAGCTCGGGGAAGCCTTCCTCTTCGGCGGTCTTTGCAAAGCCTGCGTACATATCGGTCCACTCGTAGTTCTCACCCTCAGCGGCGCTTACAAGGTTCTCGGCGGTGTCACCAATGCCCTGGAGCTCCTTGAACCAAAGCTTTGCGTGCTCCTTTTCGTTGTCTGCCGTCTTGAGGAAGAGTGCGGCGATCTGCTCAAAGCCCTGCTTCTTTGCTACCGATGCAAAGTAGGTGTACTTGTTTCTTGCCTCGGACTCGCCCGAAAAGGCTGCCATCAGATTTTGTTCGGTTTTCGTTCCTGCGTATTTGCTCATGGTCAAATCTCCTTTTTTGTTTATAAAATTATTGAATGACCTTGTCCAGAAGGGCGCAAAGCTCGGTTTTGGGACGAAGTCCCTTTCGCGTCTCAACAACCTCTCCGTTTTTGAAGATCAGAAGTGCGGGAATTGCGTCGATATGATAGCGAATGGCGAGCTCACTTTCGGTGTCGACGTTGATTTTTCCAATTTTGACCTTGCCTTCGTATTCGTTGGCTATCTCTTCGATCGTCGGAGCGATCATACGGCAAGGACCGCACCATTCCGCCCAGAAGTCTACGAGCACAGGAAGCTCGCTCGCAATGACCTCGGTGTCAAAATTATTTTTTGTTAACGTAATTTCTGCCATACTTTTTTCCTCGGTGTTTCTTATTTTTCATCATCTCGCTTGCCGTCGAAACAATAGGTACATACGTGCTCGGGAGCAAGACCGATCGCCTCAACCAGATCGTCGATGCGGTGATAGCGCAGAGAGGTGAAGTGGAGCTGTTCGCAGATCTTGTCCACCATCTTTTGGTACTTTTCGCTTTCGGGGTTGACGTATTCGCGGAGGGTGTCGCGGTCGGGTTCTTTTCCCTCAAGTTCGGTGATGACACGGCGGGTAATCAGCTCCATTTCGGAGGAGGAGCGCGAGAAGCTTAGGTACTTACAGCCGAAAATGAGAGGAGGACATCCGACGCGGATATGTACCTCTTTTGCACCGCTCTCGTACAGAAATTCGGTGGTTTCGCGAAGCTGAGTGCCTCGGACGATCGAATCGTCGATCAGCATCAGGCGCTTTCCGTTGATCAGATCGTGAATCGGAATCAGCTTCATTTTTGCAATCAGGTTGCGCTTGGTCTGTGTAGGGGGCATAAAAGAACGCGGCCAGGTGGGGGTATATTTCACAAAGGGGCGCGCGTAGGGGATGCCGCTTTCGTTGGCATATCCGACGGCGTGCGCGATGCCCGAATCGGGAATGCCTGCCACAAGGTCTGGATGAATGTCGTCGCGGCGGGCAAGAAGCTTTCCGCAACGGTTGCGGACAACTTCGACGTTCTGTCCCTCGTAGGAAGAAGAGGGATATCCGTAGTATGCCCAAAGAAAGGCGCAAATTTTCATTGTTTCGTTCGGAGCGACTAATGTTTTTACACCGTCGGCAGTGATCACCGCAATTTCTCCCGCCCCGAGCTCGCGATAGTCGCGATAGCCGAGGTTGAGGTAAGCGAAGCTCTCAAAGCTTGCGCAAAATCCCTCTGCCTTCTGACCGAGCACGATGGGAGTGCGACCCATTTTGTCACGTGCAGCGTAAATGCCGACGGGGGTGAGAATGAGCATACTCAAAGATCCGTCAATGATCTCCTGTGCGTAACGGATTCCTTCAATAAAGTTATTCTTTTGGTTGATAATAGCAGCAACGAGCTCAGTGGGGTTGACCTCGCCATTATGCATTTCAAAGAAATGACAACCGGGCGCGATCTTTTCTTTCACGATTTGCTCCGCGTTGTTGATCTTTCCGACCGTCGTAATGGCAAAGGTGCCGTGCTGGGAGCGAACGAGGATCGGTTGCGCTTCGAAGTCGGAAATACATCCGATGCCGAGCATTCCCTGCATAGAGGTCGATTCCTTGGTGAATTTCGTTCGGAAGGGAGCATTTTCAATGTTGTGAATGGCGCGGTCAAATCCGAATTCGGGATGATGTACGGCAAGACCCGCGCGTCTTGTGCCGAGGTGAGAATGATAGTCGACACCGTAAAAAAGATCAAATACGCAATCTTCCTTGGAAGCTACGCCAAAAAATCCGCTCATAAAATACCTCTTTTGCTTTGCTTGGTTTGGGAAAGAGAAAGCTCTTACCACATTTTATTATAACACAAAATCCTTCAAAAAAAAAGTAGTACGACCAAAAAAATCGAAAAAAGTTTTGGAAAAATCTCGAGGGTTTTAGAACTGGTGTGATTTTCTTGAAAAGGAATTTTAAAATTACCATTTTGGATATTGTCTGCGGATTTGTTAAAAAATATTCCGAAAATGGAAAAATATTTTGAAAAATACTTGACAAAATGAAATGGTGGGTGTATAATGGTACCGAAAACGAAAATTGTGAGGTGGCTTATGGCAACGGCGAAAAACAAAAAGGTTGATTTGATGGTAACCCCTGAAAGTGATAAGGAAGCAAAGCTGAAGGCGCTTAAAACGGCAATTTCTCAGATTGAGAAGAAGCACGGAGAGGGCTCGGTGATGCGCCTCGGTGAAAATACGCATATGGAGGTGCAGGCAGTCAGCACGGGCTCGATCTCGCTTGACTTGGCGCTCGGCATCGGCGGCGTTCCGAAGGGAAGAATTGTCGAAATCTTCGGACCGGAATCCTCGGGTAAAACAACGGTGGCTCTGCATATCGTTGCCGAAGTGCAGAAGGCGGGCGGAGAAGCGGCGTTTATTGATGCCGAGCACGCGCTCGATCCTGTGTATGCCAAGGCGCTTGGCGTAGATATTGACAATCTGCTCGTTTCGCAGCCCGACTGTGGCGAGGATGCACTCAACATTACCGAGGAGCTCGTTCGTTCGGGCGCGATCGATATCGTGGTCGTTGACTCGGTGGCGGCGCTCGTTCCCCGTCAGGAAATTGAGGGAGATATGGGTCAGGCGACCGTCGGTGTGCAAGCGAGATTGATGTCGCAGGCAATGAGAAAGCTTTCGGCGGTCATCTCCAAGAGCAATACCGTGCTTGTGTTTATTAACCAGCTCCGTGAGAAGGTTGGCGTAATGTACGGAAATCCCGAAACGACGCCCGGTGGACGCGCACTGAAGTTCTATTCGTCGGTGCGCATTGACGTTCGCAAGACCGAGCAGCTCAAGAACGGCAACGATATTTACGGAAACCACGTCCGTTGCAAGGTCGTAAAGAATAAGGTTGCGCCGCCCTTTAAGACGGCAGAATTCGATATTCTCTACGGAAAGGGAATTTCGCGTTCGGGCGAGATCATCGACTACTGTATTTCTCTCGATATTATTAAAAAGAGCGGCTCTTGGTTCTCTTATAACGGAGAGCGTATCGGTCAGGGTAAGGACAACGTCCGCAAGCTGATCGAAAGCAATCCCGAGCTGCTTGCCGAGCTTGATCAGAAGGTTCGCGCAATGAAGGATCACATTGGCGACGCCGAAGAGGAATTTGAGCTCGACGACGAGGACGATTTCGACATCCGTACGTTGGGTGAGGACGACGAGCTTTGATGACGGTGAGCGTACTTTCCTTGGCGGAGAGGGGGGCGGAGGAGATCTCCGTGACTTTTGCTCTGCAAAGCGGGGAGCATATACAAAAAGAGAGCTTTCTTCTTTCCGTGGCGCAGGTGGCGGATCTTCGATTGCACGTCGGAGGATGCGATCGAGCGTGCTATGAGAGCGTCGAATACGCCGCGCGTCTGCATCGTGCACAAAAATGCGCTCTACAAATTCTTTCGTATGGAGATTGCTCGGAGAAAATGCTTTGCCGTAAGCTTGTGATGAAGGGGATTTCTCGCGAGGTGGCGGAGGATGCGGTAGCGGAGCTTTGTCTTGGCGGATGGTTGAATCCTGCCGAAAGCGCGCGTCGGGAAGTGGAACGGTGCGTGGCAAAGCTTTGGGGCAGACGCAGAATTGCGGCAGCGCTTTATGAGAAAGGCTATTCCGATGCTACAACAAAAGAGGCGATGCGAGCACTGTCCGAGGTGGACGAGGTTGAGCTTTGCGTCCGTCGGATCGAAAAGCGGACGGGGGGAATTCCAACCGATCCCGCCGATCGAAGAAAGCTGATCGCATCTCTCGAAAGATACGGATTTTTGTCCTCACAAATCAAAGAAGCGTTTACAAGAATATTGCAAAACTAACAAAAGCCGAAAGCAAATGCTTTCGGCTTTTTTGTTTAAGGTTCCATCGGCTCAAATCCGTTAAAGCAGAGCTTTTTGATCATTGATGGGTAGTCCTTGTAAGTATAGTTAAAATCAAATTTAATTCCGTCGATGCCGTCGATCACACCGTAGTCGGTGTATTGCCACATGCCGAGCTGATCGCCGTAAGAGGTGCCCCAGGTGTAGGAAACCTCAACAGTTACGGGGTCATCGTTGTTCTTGCGGTTCTCGGGATAACGGGCGTACCAGATGTCCATCGAGGATTTGATCACGGCGGTGTCAAGTCGGTTGACCAGCCAATCGTTGTTGGAGTACAGCGCGCCGTAATAGCCGTTTTCGCGCAGTTCGTTGACAAAAATTAGGCAGAATTCGGTCAGAGTTTCCTTGTCCATTGAAGCAAGCGATGGATCTTCCAAGTCAAAATAGATCGGATACTCAAACTGCTTTCCGTCAAGCCAGCCGAGAAGCACCTCGATGTCCGAGAGGAGCTGCTCTTCGGTGGTGGCGTAGGTGTAAAAATACGCGCCCAATGCAAAGCCCGCGGCTTTTGCGTCGGTGTAATTCATTTCAAATACGGGGTCTATGCCGCCGCGAGGCTCGCCTGCGTCGTTGGTTCTCGGTGTGCTTCCTGCCTTGAGAATGGCAAAACTCATTCCCGCTTCCTTCAAAGCGGTCCAATTCAGAGGAAGATATGCGCCGCTTGCGTTTTGACGGTGCTGGTACACCGAAACGTCAACGCCGCGGAAGAGCACCTCGGTGTTTTGTACGCGTGCACCGGGATAAACGTCGGTGTAAAATAAGTAATTGGAGAATTCCGAATCGCAGCGCAGGCAGATCTCAACGAGCTTTCCGTGCTCGGTCAGTGTAGGATGAAGACAAAAGGTTGTTGCAAATTGATGCCCGAGCGGAGGGGTAACGTCGGTGTGGTATATCAGATCGCAGTTTTCGCAAGAATATTCCGTGTAGCCCGCTTGCGTGCAGGTGACGGTATAGTCGATTGCGATCGGCAAATGTCCGGATGCCGAGATGATTTCGGTTTTATAGCTTTCTTCACAGGTCAGGCAGGTGTGGAGACGGTACCCCTCCTGCTCGCACGTGGGCGGAACGACGGTGTCCTCGTAGGAATGATCCACGGGCTCGGTGAAATCGGTTTTGTAAGAATATCCGCACTCGCAAGCCGATAGAGTGTAGCCTTCCTTAATGCAGGTTGGGTCAATGACACGCTCTCTCATCGTGTGCTCGGTGGAGGGTGTGAAGTCACTTTGGTAGGAATAATCACACTTTGTGCAGTTCCACAAGATGTATCCTTGCTCTTCGCAGGTGGGCGCGATTTCCGAACTCTCAAACTCCTCATGCGCGCATTCAGGAAGATTGCACGAAAGAAGGAGGAGAGGAAATGAAAGTAATAGTGCCAAAGCAAGAAGGATAAAAAAATTTCTCATTTTTTCTCTGTTTCTCCGTATAATTCTGTCAGGGGTTGGAAAATCTAAGGGATGAATTATTATAATAATTATAACAAAATGAAGGTTTTTTGTCAACAGAGAACTTTGTCCGAGGCTGTCTTTCTTCGTCGAAAAAAATCTCAAAAAAATTGAAAAAATTTTCAAAAAAGGTATTGACAAGTGAGAAGAGGTGTGATATAATAGTCAAGCTGTCCGCGAGAAACGGTCAGCGAACGGTCATTGAAAATTGAACAACAAGAGAGAAGTACAAAGCATATAAATG
>JAGBSP010000004.1 GCA_017631855.1 Clostridia bacterium
AAGACTTGCTCTCGAAAAGATCGCAGCTCTTGAAAACCTCGCAGTTACTGAAGAGGATATCAACGCTGAGTACGAAAAGATCGCTTCCGCTTACGGTATGGAAGTAGATCAGGTCAAGGCAAGCATTGCTCCCGAAGCAATTGCTGAGGACATGAAGGTTCAGAAGGCAATGGATTTCGTTAAGGAGAAGGCTGTCATTAAGGCAAAGGAAGCTTAAGCACTTCCCTTTCGCAACAATTTTTGGAGGTGATTTGAATGAATAATTCCGAAAGAAACATTTACAATGCGTTGGTTCCTATGGTTGTGGAACAAACGGGCAAGGGGGAGCGTTCTTACGACATTTTCTCTCGCTTGCTGAACGACAGAATTATCTTTTTGTCCGATGAAGTAAACGATACGACGGCATCTCTGGTTGTTGCTCAATTGCTTTTCTTAGAGGCACAGGATCCTGATAAGGATATTTGTTTTTACATTAATAGCCCCGGCGGTTCTGTTACCGCCGGTATGGCTATTTATGATACGATGAATTATATCAAATGTGACGTTTCTACAATCTGTATCGGTATGGCTGCCAGTATGGGGGCATTTTTGCTCTCGGCGGGAGCTAAGGGAAAGCGCATTGCTCTGCCCAATAGTGAAATTATGATTCATCAGCCTTTGGGCGGTGCCAAAGGCCAAGCAACGGATATCAAAATTCAAGCAGATTTGATTTTGAGAACACGTGATAATTTGAACCGTATTCTCGCTGAAAATACCGGTCGCCCCATTGAGGAGATCGCTCGTGATACCGAACGTGATAACTTTATGACGGCACAGCAGGCATTGGAATATGGCTTGATCGATAAGATCTTTGCCAAGAGAGCTTGATTCTCGTATTGAAACTGAAAGGAAAGACATATGTCTTCAAACTCCAACTCTAATAACAATACTACGCCCACGAGATTTTGTTCCTTTTGCGGACGGAAAGAAAATCAGGTAAACTTTTTAATTCCATCCCCTACAGGTGCATATATCTGTGATTTTTGTGTAGATGCATGTCAACAGTTGATTTATGAAACGACGGTAGCTACCGAAACCGATATCGATGATCTTTCCTTTGAAACACTTCCCAAGCCGAAGCAGATCAAGGAAATTCTTGATGAATACGTCATCGGTCAGGATGAAGCTAAGATTGCATTATCGGTTGCCGTATATAACCATTACAAGCGTATTCTGTACAAGAGCGCCAAGGAAAATGAACGTTTCGAAGACGCATCCCCCGAGGTGGATCTTCAAAAAAGCAATGTGCTTTTGATCGGTCCTACCGGTGTCGGAAAAACCTATTTAGCGCAGACTTTGGCTAAAACCTTAAAGGTTCCCTTTGCGATTGCAGATGCTACTACGTTGACTGAGGCAGGATATGTCGGAGAGGATGTAGAAAACATTCTCCTTCGTTTGATCCAAGCGGCAGATTACGATATTGAGCTTGCCGAAAAAGGTATTATTTATATCGATGAAATCGACAAGATCGCCCGTAAGAGCGAAAACCGTTCCATCACGCGTGACGTATCTGGAGAAGGTGTTCAGCAGGCGCTCTTGAAAATTCTTGAAGGTACGGTCGCAAACGTTCCCCCTCAGGGTGGACGAAAGCATCCAAACCAAGAGTTTATCCAAATCAATACCGAAAACATTCTCTTTATTTGTGGCGGCGCATTTGACGGTCTGGATAAGATTATTGAAAAGCGTCAAGGAAACCAGATGATTGGTTTTTCAAGCGAGATCAAGAAAAAATCCGAACGAAGAAGTACGGGTATTTTCCGTGATGTCGTTCCCCACGATATCGTGAAATTTGGCTTGATTCCCGAGCTTGTAGGTCGAATTCCCGTTACTGTTGCTTTAAATGATCTTGATAAAGACGCATTGGTTCGTATTTTGAGTGAGCCGAAAAATTCTCTTGTTAAGCAGTATATCAAGCTCTTTGAGATGGATGGTGTAGCGCTCAATTTTGACCGCGAGGCTCTAGAAGCCATCGCTTCGCAAGCAATTGAACGCAATACCGGTGCTCGAGGACTTCGTTCGATTATGGAAACGATGATGCTTCCAATGATGTACGACATCCCTTCCCGTGAGGATCTGGCAGAGGTTCGTATCGATCAGGATTGTTTACCGCAATATGTAACCAAAGAGGTAATCTCTCTTGAAGAAGCCGCACCGATTGCAGGCGAGCTTTCTTCTAACGAATAATATAAAATAAACGCATATCATCGTATGCGTTTATTTTATATAAAAAATTCCCCTCAAGGAAATTCCTTGAGGGGATTGACTTTGATTAGTCGAAGTAGTAAGGCTTGCCGCTCTTCGAGGACTCATAGATACCCTCGAGAATACGGGTTACGCAGTAAGCCTGCTCGGGAAGCGTAACGGGGATCTTGTCGTCGCGAACAGCTTCGATCCAGAGACGCTCTTCCATATCAGCAGCCGATTCAGCCTTCTCACCGGGGTTGAATGCAACACCGCCGGCCTTAAAGTCGGGCTTCGTAACGTACTGTCTGTTGTTCTTAACTCCGTTAATACGAAGGCCGTCGTTCATATCAGCACCTGCCTTGGTTCCGCAAATCGTAGTTACAGCCTCGCGAACGTCAAGGGTGTTCAGAGCCCAAGAGGACTCGAGAACGATCGTAGCGCCGTTTTCCATTACGATGAAACCGAATGCAGAGTCTTCTACCGTGTATTCATCAGGATTCCACTGACCAAAGGAGTTACCCTGATCGGTATCCTTATTCAGCTTGTGATAAACCGAACCAACACAGTACTTCGGCTTGTAGTTATCCATCATCCAAAGGGTAAGGTCAAGTGCGTGAGTTCCGATATCAATCAGAGGACCGCCGCCCTGCTCATACTCGTTCAGGAACACGCCCCACGTAGGAACGGCACGACGACGAAGAGCAGTTGCCTTAGCGTAGTAAATCTCACCAAAGGTTCCAGCCTCAGCTTCCTGCTTGAGGTACTGAGAATCAGCGCGGAAACGGCTCTGGTAACCGATGGAAAGCTTCTTACCCGTACGAGCAGCAGCATCCAGCATCTTCTTTGCCTCTTCCGAGTTGATTGCCATCGGCTTCTCACACATAACGTGCTTGCCTGCCTCGAGTGCATCTACAGTAATAAAGCTGTGTGCACGGTTCGGAGTACAAACGTGAACAACCTCGATCTCGGGATCAGCAAGAAGATCCTTGTAATCGGTGTAGGTCTTTGCTCCAGGAACACCGAACTCTTGAGCTGCCTTTTCAGCGCGCTCGGGAATGATATCACAGAATGCAACCATTTCGCAATCCTTCACTCTCTTCAGCGAGGGCATGTGCTTGCCGTTTGCAATTCCGCCACATCCAATGATACCAACTTTAATCAGTCTGGCCATTTTTTCAATCCTCCACAATATGAAAAATTATATTATATATTTCGATATATAAATTCAGTTTAAGTAAGGTCCGTCATCGGTGATCTTACGAACTTTGGGACAAGTAATTACCTGTCTGTACGTCGGCGCTACGAAACGAACCGCATTCTTAATAATGGTCTGTACCTCGGGAACACGGAACGTAGGATACGACTCGTGACCAGGCTGGAAATAGAAAACCTTACCGTTGCCACGCTCATAAAGCACACCCGAGCGAAAAACCTCTCCGCTGGAGTAGTTAGCGATCAAAAGCACTTTATCGGGATTCGGGATCACAAAAGGCTCACCGTAGGTTTCCTCTGCGGGAAGCGTGAAATAACGGTCGATTCCGCGAGTAATCGGATGAGCAGGATCAATGACCCAAAGCACCTCGGAGTCATCTGATTCTCTCCAGGTAAGATTACAAGAGGTTCCCATCAAATAACGGAAGGGCTTGGAGTGATGTGCCGAGTGCAGGAAAATAATTCCCATACCTTCCAATACGGCATCACGAATCATATATGCAATCTCGTCGGGGACAAGATGCTGTGCAATATGGCTCCACCAAATCAAAACGTCGGTTTCGTCCAAAAGCTCCTTGGTAATTCCGCAATTTTCGTCGTATAACGTAGCGGTTCTTACCGTGATATCCTCTTCTTTTCCAAGGAACTCTGCGATAGCTCCGTGAATGCCTTCGGGATAAACGGCGGCAATCTTTTCGCTTTCCTGCTCATGCTTGTATTCATTCCAAACTAATACTCTGATCATACAAAAATCTCCTAAAAAAAATGGTGGAGACATAGGGACTCGAACCCAAGACCTCACGGATGTGAACCGTGCGCTCTAACCAACTGAGCTATGCCTCCATACCTTGAATTTATTATATCACAAGAATTCAAGAAAAGCAAGTGGTTTGAAGATCTTTTTTTGCGTTTTTTGCAGATTTTTTAACAAGCTTTTGCTGTTATTATTATAAAATATTTCTTTGAAAAATTCAAGAAACAAACGAGAAAACAAAAGACATTTATTGCTATTTTTTGAAAAAAACTCAAAAAAAGAAAAAAGTTTCCAATATCTACTTGAAAAAAAAACGATTTCGGGGTATACTATATAAGATTGAAGTTTATCTAAAATTTTGGAGGTTATTATGGCTGAATCTTTGAAGAAATTAACGAAATTTGACGGCGTTTCGGGCCCCGTTCTAACCATTGTAATGGACGGTGTCGGTATCGCTCCCGCAACCGAGGCAAATGCTGTCACGGGCGCATATACGCCCACGCTTGACATGCTGATGTCGAAGTATCCTACCGTTTCTCTGAAGGCACACGGTACCGCTGTCGGCCTTCCTTCGGATGACGATATGGGTAACTCCGAGGTTGGGCATAACGCGCTTGGCGCAGGTCAGGTCTTTGCACAGGGCGCAAAGCTTGTTTCGCAATCGATTGAAAGCGGAAAGATGTTTGCTTCCGAAACCTGGCAGACGGTTGTTGCAAACGTCAAGAGCAACGCAAGTACCCTTCACTTCCTCGGACTTTTCTCGGACGGAAACGTACACTCGCACATTGACCACCTCAAGGCAATGCTCGTACGTGCAAAAGAAGAAGGAATTTCCCGTGTTCGTATCCATATTTTGATTGACGGTCGTGACGTTGGCGAAACGAGTGCTCTCGAATACATCGATCCGTTCGAGGCATTCCTTGCAGAGCTTTGCGATGCAAGCTTTGACGCAAAGATCGCTTCGGGCGGCGGACGTATGAAGATTACGATGGACCGCTACGAGGCAGATTGGTCGATGGTAGAGCGCGGTTGGCAGACGCACGTCCTTGGAGAAGGCCGTGGCTTTGCAAGCGCCGCAGAGGCGGTAAAAACCTACCGTGAGGAAACGAAGGTCATTGACCAGGATCTTCCTCCCTTCGTGATTGTCGAAAACGGTTCTCCCGTTGGAACGATCGAGGATGGCGATAGCGTAATCTTCTTCAATTTCCGCGGTGACCGTTCGATTGAGATTTCCAAGGCATTTGATGCACCTGCCGGTGAATTTGATAAATTTGACCGTAAGCGCGTTCCTTGCGTAGTTTATGCAGGTATGCTTGAATATGACGGCGACCTTCACATTCCCCAGAGATATTTGGTCTCTCCTCCCGAAATCACCAATACGATGAGTGAATACTTGACGAATGCAGGTGTTTCTCAGCTTGCGATTTCAGAAACTCAGAAATACGGTCACGTAACCTATTTCTGGAACGGCAACCGCTCCGGAAAATTCTCTGAGGAGCTCGAAACCTATATCGAAATCCCTTCGGACGTCGTTCCCTTCGAGCAAAGACCTTGGATGAAGTGTGCAGAGATCACCGATCAGCTGATCGAGTGCATTGAATCCGGTAAATATCAGTATCTGCGTGTCAACTTCCCCAACGGTGATATGGTCGGTCATACAGGATCGCTTCTTGCTACTCGTTGCTCGATGGAAGCGCTCGATCTTCAGCTTGCAAGAATTCTTGCTGCCGTGGACAAGGCAAAGGGTGTTGCTTTGATCACCGCAGACCACGGAAATGCCGATGAGATGTATGAAATCGACAAAAAGACGGGTCTTCCCAAGGCAGATAAGAACGGTAAGCTCAAGGCAAAGACGAGCCACACGCTCAACCCTGTTCCCTGCATTATTTATGATAATTTCTACGCAGAGAATTATTCGGTAAAGGCGGATGAAGGACAGTTTGGCCTTTCCAACGTCGCCGCTACGATGGTCAACCTGATGGGTTACGAAGCCCCCGATATGTGGGATGAAAGCATTTTGAAGTTCTAATTTAGAATAAAAAAACCGTTATGCTAAGGCATAACGGTTTTTTTATTATGAAAGAGATCTGCGCCCCTCTAAAGCACGTCCCAACGTAACCTCATCGGCATACTCAAGATCGGAGCCTACGGGAATACCGTATGCCAGTCGAGAAACCCTGAGATGTTCAAACGGACGCAACGCACGTGAAAGATACATCGCGGTAATTTCCCCATCAGGGGTTGCATTGGTTGCGATAATTACTTCATCAATATCTTCTGTATTGACACGCTGCATCAGCTCAGCAAAGCGAATTTTATCGGGAGTAATTCCATTGACAGGCGAAATAACACCGTTTAATACGTGATAAACTCCGCGATATTCCCTAACCTTTTCGATCGACATCAGGGATTTGACGTCCTCTACCACACAAATGATCTTTTGATTTCTAGTTTCATCCTGACAAACGTAGCAAACCTCGTCTTCGGTGAAATTTCCGCAAATCGGACACGCATGGATTCTTTCTTTGGCATCCAGCATGGCAGTGGCAAACTCGGCAACCTTTGCTTCATCCATTTCCAAAACAGAAAATGCCATTCTCATCGCGGACTTTTTGCCAACGCCCTGTAATCGACCAAATTGCTCCGCCAAGCGTTGTAACGATTCAATATGTTCGCTCATAGCAGATTAAAACATTCCGGGCAGACCAACGCTTCCCGTAATCTTTGCCATTTCCGCATTGTTAGTATCTTCTACACGCTTAATTGCCTCGTTCACTGCAGCAACCAAAATGTCCGAAAGCGTTTCAATATCATCGGGATCGACAATTTCAGGCTCGATATTGATCGAAAGAATTTCCTTCTTGCCGTTGATCTTTACGCCAACAACACCGCCACCGGCAGAAATATCATATTCTCTTGCGTCCAATTCATCTTGCAAAGCCGCCATATCTTCCTGCATTTTTTGAGCCTGACGGATCATCGCATTCATATTTTGGGGACCACCGCCCATTCCCTTCGGAATATTTGCCTTCATTTTTTATTCTCCTTTTTCTTCTTAAGATAATTATAATAATTCAAATTCGTCAAGATCTGAAAAGTCTTCGTTAGACGAAAGGATTTCTAGGATCAATTGATTCGGCTCAATCGATTTTTGAAGCTCCAAGCAAATTGCTCCACGGATACTTTCTATCATCGACGGACGGTCAACCATAGATTTTGCAAACTCGTTGGGGAATTTCAAACGAATCGTACCATCCTCCGAAATTAACGCCTTAGCGGTCTTTAAAAATCCAAGAGCAGCGGCGTCACCGGAAGCGGCTCTTTCTGCAATCTCATTCCAACCGCGCAGCACCTTAAAAGTTGGTTCTGAAATCTCGGAAACGCGAAAAGTTTCTTGTTGTTCGGTTACAATATTTTTCTCAGAAAGATCGATTATCGTGGTTTGCTCAGAAAGCTCCGTGCTTGCTACGGTGCGAAACATTGTCCCCGAAGCCACAGTGGTTTCCAACTTGGAAATACGGGAAAGAAGCGCATCGGGAGAAGTATCCAAAGAAACGTCGCAAAGCTTTAATAGTGCCATTTCCGCAAGCATACGGTTACTAGCCGTTGAATGCTGCATCATATAAAAGGTATCATCCAACACCCGACAATGATACAGTAGGGTTTCCTTGGAAAAAAGATCTGCCGTTTTCTTTAATCGTTCGGTTTCGGCCTTCGTCAGATCCAAATATTTCTCCGCCATCGCCGTTGCCTTGATTACTAACATATCTCGATAGAAAGAAATCAACTCTTGCCAAAAGACGGAAATATCCTTAGAGGAGCGAACAATCATATCCACCGTAGAAAAAATGGTATCAAAATTCGAAGATGCAATGGCACGAACCGCTTGCTCCAAACCATCTCGACCACCCGAGCCAACCGTTTCATTGACTAACTCCGGGGTAATTTTTTGTCTTGCTCCGGCACAAAGCTCCAATAAACTGATCGCGTCACGCATACCGCCCTGAGCAAGCTTCGCCAACAGACGAAGCGCCTCAGTGTCGTAATCAATTTTTTCGCAGTCTGAAATATGAGCAAGTCGATCGCTGAGGACCTGAGTACTAATACGGCGAAAATCAAAGCGCTGACATCTGGATATAATCGTGGAAGGTAGCTTATGCAGCTCGGTTGTAGCCAAAACGAAAACAACGTGCGCGGGAGGCTCTTCCAAGGTTTTGAGCAACGCATTAAACGCACTTCCACTCAACATATGAACCTCGTCCACAATATAAACGCGATATTTGAGAGACGACGGCATATAAACGACCTCGTCGCGGATATCACGAATATTATCCACACCGTTATTGGAAGCGGCATCCATTTCAAGAACGTCGGTAGCAGTTCCTTCATCGATAGAACGGCACGACGTACAACAGTTACAAGGACTTCCGTTTATAGGAGACTCACAGTTGACTGCTTTTGCCAAGATCTTCGCACACGTGGTTTTTCCCGTTCCACGAGAACCGCAAAAGAGGTAGGCATGGGAAAATTTCCGGTGCTCTGTTTCGTATTTTAAAATTGACGTAATATGCTCTTGACCGCATACCTCATCAAAGGTTTGCGGACGCCATTTTCGATAAAGAGCCTGATGCATTCCGAAAAATCCCCCTTCCGTTTTAAAATAAAAAAGCAGACTGCAAAAGAAGACCATACACCTTAAGATCGAATCTCACCTTTACGCGATCTTCGCTCCTCCTGCTCCAAGCAGGCTGCCTCGCGGCACATCGGGCTTACTGATTAATGCTGCTTGGTTCCCCACCTGACATGGTTCACAGCGCCCAATTGCGCAAGACCCGCTCTTCAACGCAGCAGGACACGACTCAGACCGTATCGGATCAACCCTCAAAAAAGGAATGAACCCCTGCTGTAGCGGATTTCAGGTTCAGGGCACCGCTAATTCCCCGGCTGGTATGGCCTTATTTCGCAGTCTGCGTTTCCCATAGGAAACTTACTTATATAGTATAACAGATTTTTCTGTTTTTTTCAATAGGATTTTGAAATTTTTATAGAAAAGAAGACAAAAGAAATTATGGAGATCGAGCTCTGCCCGATCTCCATAATTTCTAAACCATTCCCATTTTTAGCGAGCGTTGTTCTGCTTGTTCTGAGAATTGTTCTGATTCTGATTGTTCTGCTTGTTCTGATTCTGATTGTTTTGATTCTGATTGTTTTGATTCTGATTGTTCTGATTGTTCTGATTCTTGTTGTTTTGATTATTCTGAGAGTTGTTTTGGTTCTGATTGTTGTACTGCATCTTCAGCTCCGTTTCTCCGTCGACAGAAAAATAAGAATAACAGTCGTAGGTCGACGGAACAGGACTGTTAAAGCACATCACACGTAACGTCGTAACGTCCGTGGGAAGTACGACGTTAGTATGTGCCACAACCCTTGGCAATATACAGTTTTCTAAAAACAAAGTTTATTCCAACATATATTTTTCTTCAATTGCCGATAAAACCAAAGACATCGCACGAATGAACAATCCTATACAAAAGGCAAGAAGCACAATATTGATCGTTTTCAACCAACCATAATGGTTCTGAATATTACTAAACGTGCCAAAGATTGCCTCGCCATCGACATAAAGTCCACTAAGCATTGGAGCAAAAATGTCATAACATATATCCGATATGCCATAGAGGACGGCAGAAATCATAGCAAAAAAGACCGGTCGACGAAGCTCCTTATGTAGCTCTTTTTCCATAGATATGATTCGCTCGTCAATACGCTCTCTCCCAATCTCTGTTCCCGTATGTGTTTTGATTGTTTGACACAATGCTCGGGTGACCAAATACACCACCCACAAAAACGAAAGAACCTTCAATAGATTACAAACCACGTAAGCGCTATACAGAAGCATCGCCGTATCGTTTTTCACGATAGCGGTAAAGGAATAATTTATAAAAAACCTTTGTTCAAGCAAAAAAGATACAACAGAGGTCATCAAATAAAATCCTGATGCTATCATCCACGGTGCTTTGGTGATAACAATGTTACGCGACAACGTAAGAAAAATAAACACCACAGCAATTGCTGAAAAAATATCAGGAAATATTGTTACTCCATCCAAACGATAATCCATACTGAAAATCAACGCAAGGATCAAAAAAAGATACGAGAGCTTAAATCTTCTTTGGATAAATCTTCCAATCTTCGGCTGAACGTTAGTTTTGTAGGCACCGGATAACGAGGCGATTAGTGTTTTATCGTGACGAAAATGATAAAAATAGCGTTGCATACGGAAAAGCCAAACAATTCCAAAAATCAAAACGACAAGAATGGCAAACCCACGCATCAATCCGATGTATCGATAAATATTGACAAATCCGCTATCTTCCTGATAGGAGGTATTCGAGAGATCGGCAAACTCGGGAAGCACCGTAAAAATCGATTTGATACAAATAAAGACAATGGTTACCTTCTTGATTCGATCGGTAGCACTTTTTCCTTTTTTCATAGTACCGAGAATAGAGGTGTTGGGATAGAAATAACCCAATTTTGAAATGCCATCAAAAAGCTTTGTGTAAGTTGGAAGCAAAAAAATCAACTCTAAGGTGGTAAAGACAAACGTCCAAAGCAATACCGAAGAGTTCTTTTCTCCCGTCACAGACATCGTAAACGTGATGAAGATGGCAAGCCATTTGGCGGCATCGACCCAAATCATTTTTCGAAAAATCGAAACCGCACTCTCAATTTCTTCATTTAAATCTACCAATTTAGAAAACGCCAGACAAAGGAAAATATATCCGACAAAATCAGGAAGAGGATCGATCAAATGTAGGGTCGGATTGAATAAAAAACATAACGCGAAAATAATCCAGGAAAGTCCCAAAAAATCTTTTGTTTGTTTCATCTTTTTTTCCTTTCTTTCCTTTTATTAAGCTTTTCTTTTCGGTATGCTTCGGTTTCAGCTCTTGCTTTTTCTTCTCTGCGGTCAAATTCCTCACGAAAATGATTTACCCACGCAAAGCGAGAGGGTTTTCTTGCCATTTCCGCGTCTTTTTCATCACAAATGTTCGCGTAGCATTGACCAAACAGAATCATATTTAAGAGTATACACGAGAAATACAAAATCAAGGAAATAATTCGCAGTTCTCCGCGCACTCTCTCAATCACGTCAAACGGAAGATATTCTAAAACACAAACAATGTAGTAAAAAGAAATGAAAATAAAATTCCGTATTGATGCATCCGCAAGCTTTTTCACGCCTGTTTCTCTCGAAATTTTCAAAATCGCGTACAGAAGTAAAGAGAGAAATACAAAAGAAAATCCCTGCTCTATATAGCCGATGATATCCTTATAGATTCCCGCAATATCGGTGTAAACAAATGCTCCCGAAACAAAAAGCATCCCAAGCGTTGTAAAGACAGAAAATTGAAACGCCCGATGATATTTTTGAAGCTTTAAGAGTGCCACGAAGATAATTCCGTATCCTAGAATTCGAAAAACGGAACCGAGAGGATTTAACGTCATAAAATTTGCGACGAAATACCCGATAAAAAGTAATCCGAAGCCCATATTCTTACTCCTTTTTTGAGCGACACGATCCAAGATGGATCGTGTCGCTATCCAATTTATTGCTGATTGTTCGCGGGAGCACCGCAACACTTTTTGTATTTTTTACCCGAGCCGCAAGGACAAAGATCATTTCTCCCCGTGGATTCCTCAGCACGGCGAACAACACTTACCTTTTTCGGCTTTTTCTGTTCGCTTCCTTCAAAGCCTTCCATGAGGGGTTTTGCCAACTGAACGCGCTTCATTTCAGGCGTATGAACGGTGACCGATAGAATCATACGAACCGTACGGTCACGAATGTCACTAACCATAGCATCAAACATATCCGCTCCCTGAATACGGTATTCGTTGACAGGATCGCGCTGTGCATAGGACTGCAGGCGAATGCTGTCCTTGAGATCCTCCATCGCATCGATGTGATCCATCCAATTTCGGTCTACATTCTGCAAAAGCACCGAGCGCTCCAGCTCGCGGAAGCGTTCCTCTCCGACAAGCGCCTCTTTTTCGTGATACAGCGCCAGCGCACGGTCGCAAAGCTCCTCACAGATCGCGTCGCGCTTCACCTTCTTGAGCTCGTTTTCTTCATACTGGAAGTCCTCGGGCGTGGTCAAAATTCCCTTGTACGCTTCGCGAAGTCCCGTGAAATCCCAAAGCTCAGCTTCATCTCCGTGGAGATAGGTGTCTACGTTTTCACGAACGGTCGCCAAAATCATCTTTTGAACGGTATTGGTGATATCTTCACCGCGAAGAACGTCGTTTCTCTGCTTGTAAATGACGTTTCTCTGCTGATTCATTACGTCATCATAGGTAAGGACGTGCTTTCTGCGCTTGAAGTTCTGATCCTCAATTCTCTTTTGAGCGCCCTCAATTCGATTGGAAAGAATCTTAGCATCGATCGGCATATCGTCGGGAAGTCCCAAACGGTCAACGACTCCCATCAAGTGCTCCGAACCAAACAAACGCATCAGATCGTCTTGCAACGAAAGATAAAATTTCGACTCACCGGGGTCGCCCTGACGTCCCGAACGACCGCGCAGCTGGTTATCAATTCGTCGGCTTTCGTGGCGCTCGGTACCGAGAATATACAAGCCGCCCGCTTCGCGAACCTGTTCTGCCTCGGGAGCGATTTCTTGCTTGAATTTCTCATACAGCTCTCGGAAAATCTTTCTGGCGTTCTGAATCTCTTCGTCGTCAATCTCCGCCGTACCCGTTGCCATTGCGATCAGATCGTCGTCAATCTCCATTTTGCGCATTTCTTTTTTCGCCATATATTCGGCGTTACCGCCAAGCATAATGTCGGTTCCGCGTCCAGCCATATTGGTAGAGATCGTAACTGCGCCAAGCTTACCTGCCTGAGCCACGATTTCAGCCTCTCGGTCGTGGTATTTTGCATTCAGAACGGTATGCGCAATCCCATGCCGCTTGAGTCTGCGAGAAAGCTCCTCGGACTTATCGATCGAAACTGTACCGACAAGCACAGGCTGTCCTTTTTCGTGACATTTTATAATCTGCTGAATCACGGCATCGTATTTTCCTTCTACCGTCTTATACACGGCATCCGAATGATCACGACGAATCATCGGACGGTTCGTCGGAATTTCAATCACGTCAAGTCCGTAAATTTCACGGAATTCAAGATCCTCGGTCAGCGCCGTACCCGTCATACCCGAAAGCTTCGAATACATTCTGAAATAGTTCTGGAAGGTAATCGTTGCCAGCGTCTTGTTTTCTTTTTCGATACGGACGCCTTCCTTGGCTTCGATGGCTTGATGCAGTCCGTTCGAATAACGTCTGCCGGGCATCAAACGACCGGTAAACGCGTCAACGATCATAACGCCCTGATCGTTCACTACGTAATCCACGTCGCGCTTCATAATACCGTGTGCGCGAATGGCTTGATTGATATGGTGCGCAATCTCGGAGTTTTCGGGATCGGAGAGATTGTTAATAGCAAAAAACTCTTCCGCTTTCTTCGCGCCGTTCGGCGTCAGAATCGCGTTGTTTGCCTTTTCGTCTACAATATAGTCGGCATCGATATCGTCATAGCTTTCCTTGGAATCCATTTCCTTGATGACGAATTTTCGCATCTTTCTTGCAACCGCATCGGCACGGTCGTACAGATCGGTCGACTTTTCGCCGGCACCCGAAATGATCAGAGGGGTTCTTGCCTCGTCAATCAAGATCGAGTCCACCTCGTCAACGATGGCAAAATTGTGTCCGCGCTGTACCATATTTTCCTGATAAACCACCATATTGTCGCGCAGATAATCAAATCCGAATTCGTTGTTGGTTCCGTAGGTAATGTCCGCCGCATAGGACTCTCTCTTTTGCGAGGGAGTCAAGCCGTGCGCAACAAGTCCCGTGCGAAGTCCCATAAATTCAAATACTCTGCCCATTTCCTCGCTGTCACGGCGCGCAAGGTAGTCGTTTACCGTAACAACGTGAACACCTTTTCCCGTCAATGCATTCAAATAGGCGGGCATTGTAGCAACAAGCGTCTTACCTTCACCCGTTTTCATTTCGGCAATTCTGCCCTGATGGAGAATGATACCGCCGATGATCTGTACGCGGAACGGACGCTTTCCGAGAATACGGTCGTCTGCCTCACGAATCGCGGCGTACGCATCCGCCATAATATCCTCCAAGGTTTCTCCCTCAGCAAGGCGCGCCTTCAAAAGCTCGGTCGTTCCAGAGAGCTCCTCGTTCGACATTGCCGCATACTTCGGCGCCAAGGATTCAATATAGTCTACGAATTTATCTATTTTCTTTAACTGTCTTTCGCTATACGTACCAAAGAGTTTGTTTCCGAGTCCCATCCTAAGACCTCCAAAAAATATATTCATATTATTATACTACATTTTTGACTTTTTTTCAAGAGGTTTATCGTTGTAGCGCAGGAAATGATTGTAAACTTTTTTCTTTTTCTCGCCAAATCTCTTGCAAAGATGGGAAAAAGGGACTATAATATTCTTATACTAAGAAAAAGAGTGGTATTATGAAGAAAATTAACATTGTTTTACACGAACCCGAAATTCCGCAAAATACGGGAAATATCGCAAGAACCTGTGCCGCAACGGGTGCGGCGTTGCACATCATCCGTCCAATGGGCTTTGAAATCGATGACAAAAAGCTCAAGCGTGCAGGTCTGGATTATTGGGACAAGCTGGATATTACTTATTACGAGAATTACGAGGAGTTCCTCACAAAAAATCCCGAAGCAGCGGAGAAAATCTACTATTTTACAACCAAAGCACCGCGCGCGTATACAGAAGTTTCTCCCTATCCCGACGGAGCATTTATTATATTTGGCAAAGAATCCCGCGGGATTCCCGAAGAAATTCTTTGCAAAAATTACGAACGGTGCGTTCGTATTCCGATGAGAAACACCATTCGCTCACTCAACCTTTCTAATTCGGTTGCAATTGCCGTCTTTGAAATCCTTCGCCAATGGGATTTTGAAGGACTTCGCGAGGACGGCGAGCTCGCAAGACTCGAATGGGAACGCTGAAAGAGGTAGCTATGACAAAGAAAAAGGTTCTTGTCGCAATGAGTGGCGGAATCGACAGCTCGGTTTGTGCTCATTTGATTCAAACAATGGGCTACGAGGCTGCGGGAATTACGATGCAGCTTTGGGGGAGCGATCCGACAAATTCTCGGGATGCCAAGAAAATCTCCGATCGCTTATCGATGTCGCACGATACGCTCATCCTCAACGATGCGTTTCAATCCTGCGTGGTCGACCGTTTTATCTCAGACTATATCGCAGGTCTTACCCCAAATCCTTGTGTAGAATGCAACCGATGCTTAAAATTCGGAAAGCTTTTTGAAATCGCAATGGAACGCGGCTTTGATTTTCTTGCCACGGGACACTATGCCAAGATTGAGCAGAACGAGAACGGAGAGTGGCAGCTCAAAAAAGCGGCAGACGCCGCCAAGGATCAATCCTATTTCCTTTGGTCGATCAAAAAAGAGGCACTTCCCTATCTGATTCTTCCGCTTGGATCTTATACCAAAGCAGACATCCGAAAGATTGCCGAAGAACAGCATTTTGAGAACGCGCACCGCTCTGACAGCCAAGATATTTGCTTTATTCCCGACGGAGATTATGCGTCATTTATTCAATCGCAAACGGGACAAAGCTTTCCTAAAGGAAAATTTATCGATCCCGACGGCAAGGTTCTCGGTGAGCATCAAGGTCTGATTCATTATACCGTGGGACAGCGCAAGGGACTTGGCATTGCGCTTGGTCACCCCGCCTTTGTTGCCTCCAAAAACGTCGCAAAAAACACGGTAACGATTACGACCGATGCAGAGCTGTATCGAACCGAGCTCACTGCTACGAAGCTGAATTTCCTGTGTGAGAGGGATCTTAGCGACGGCATTCGTGTTTCTGCGAAGATCCGCTACCGACATACGCCCGCCATCGCAACGCTGACACGAATCGCAGAGGATCGGGTGAAGCTTGTGTTTGATGAGCCGCAACGGGCAATTGCTCCCGGACAGTCGGTTGTCTTTTATGAGGATGACGTTGTTCTTGGCGGCGGAATTATTGAACAAAATTTTTGAGAAAGTAAAGGGTTTTCAACGTGTCAACCGTATCTATTGACAAACATTATAAAAAAATGACCGAAACCTCGGTTGCCAAGCTGATCATTCGACTCGGTGTTCCAACGACGATTTCAATGCTGATTACGAGCATTTATAACCTTGTCGACACCTATTTTGTCGGAACGCTTGGAGAGAGTCAGCAAGCCGCCACAGGTATTCTCTTTTCCCTGCAAACCATCATCCAAGCCATCGCCTTTATGCTTGGACACGGCTCGGGAACCTTTGTTGCAAAGGCTCTTGCGGACAAAAACAAAAAAGAAGCCACCGAATACGTATCCAGTGCCTTCTTTACGGGTGCGATTGCGGGACTTGTGTTGCTTGTTGGAGGAATGTGTACATTAAAGCCGCTGATGCGTCTCTTGGGAAGTACCGAAACCATTCTTCCGTACGCCTGCGATTACGGATTTTGGGTGCTGGTCGCTTGCCCATTTTTGATTTGCTCGATGATTCTCAATAACAATCTCCGTTATGAAGGAAAAGCGTTTTATGCGATGATCGGCTTAACGACAGGCGGGGTGCTGAATATTTTCGGAGACTATCTTCTGATTCGTGTATTCAACCTCGGTGTCTTTGGCGCAGGTATGGCAACGGCAATTTCGCAGATCGTCAGCTTTTTCATCCTTTTGATCCTCTATAAAAAGATGGCACAAGGCTCGATTTCGATTCGCGCAATGAGCCGAAAGGCTTCGCTCTATCTTTCCATTGCAAAGGTAGGATTCCCGTCGCTGATCCGTCAGGGTCTTACCTCACTTTCCAACGGTCTTCTCAACAACCTCACCAAACCCTTTGGCGACGCGGCGATTGCCGCAATGAGTGTCGTTGGACGATTCTATATGCTCGTGCTCTGTGTCGGTCTTGGTATCGGACAAGGTTTTCAGCCAGTGGCATCCTTCAACTATCAGGCAAAGAAATACAAACGAGTCAGACAAGGACTCATTTTCACCTCGGTTCTTGGATTTGCCGTTGTTGCAGTGCTTTCCACAATCTCGCTTGTTTTTGCTGAACAAATTGTGTATCTCTTCCAGCCAAGCGAAGCCGCTGTCCGTATCGGCGCGCCCGCATTGCGCTATGCATGTCTCGGACTTCTTGCAATGCCGCTTTCGGTTCCCATCAATATGCTTTATCAAAGCATCCGAAAGGCGGGCACGGCATCCTTTTTGTCGATTCTTCGATCGGGACTTGCCTTTATTCCCGTGCTTCTGATTGGCGTGCATTTCTTCGGAATTCTCGGAATTCAGATCGCACAGCCCGTTGGCGATATTCTCACGGGATTGATATCTGTTCCGTTTATCATTCACTTTATGAAAAAGACTCCAAACGAGGATTTATAAAAAGCACAACCGCTCAGGGTTTAACCTGAGCGGTTTGCTTATTCTTGCAAGCTCTTATAATAAAGCATACAGTGGCAAAATCCTTCAAAGTTCGGATCCTTGATCTGCTCCTTAAATTCCTTACACATACATTTATTATCTTCGGTCTTTTCTCTGCGGCAAGGACAGTATCCTCCGCTTTGCTCCAGACCCGTTTGAATCATACGAACGATCCCCTCATCGGGATTCAATGTAATTTTCATTTTCTTACCTCTCTCTGTTCTTTAAAAAACTCTTGCAAAATTGCCCGACATTCGTCCTCGCAAATGCCGCCATGCAATTCAAATGCGTGATTGAACGGATAGTGATTGAAGTTTAAAACACTTCCGCAACATCCTGCGGCGGCGTCTTTTGCTCCAAAGACCACGCGATCGATACGGGAATTGACGATCGCCCCCGCACACATCGGACAAGGCTCAAGCGTCACGTACAAGGTACAGCCATAGAGATGCCAATCTCCGAGAATTCGGCAAGCTTCTTCAATGGCAAGCAATTCGGCGTGCGCGGTAGCTAATCCGTTGGTTTGTCGCAAATTATGCGCTCCGCAAAGAATTTTTCCGTCCTTTACGATCACCGCTCCCACAGGGACTTCCCCCTGCTCTGCCGCTTTTTTGGCAAGGAGAAGTGCTTCTTGCATAAATCTTTGATCCATAAAATTCTCCTTTCCAAATCGTTTCTAAGATGAATTTATTGTATCATATTTTTCATAGATTGTCAACAAAAAGAGAGCAAGGAACTTTTTCCTTGCTCTCTTTTGATCGATTTTAAAGAATAATACAAATTAAGCCGCCGCTACCCTCATTGATGATTCTCTCGAGGGTTTCGGAGAGCTTCGTACGCGATTCCTCGGGCATATGCTCGAGCTTGGTGTGAAGTCCCTCGTTGACGAGTTCATAAAGGCTCTTACCAAAGACGTTGGATTCCCAGATCTTTTGCGGCTCTTCCTCAAACTCCCTTAACATATAGCGAACGAGCTCTTCGGACTGTTGCTCTGTTCCCACGATCGGATTGATCTCGGTTTCGATATTGGCGCGAATGAGGTGAATGGATTGTGCCGAAGCGCAAAGACGAACGCCATAACCGCCCGACTGTTTTACGATCTGCGGCTCTTCGAGATGAAGCTCCTCAATGCTCGGCATTACGATGCCGTATCCCTTCTCTTCTGCCATTGCAAGCGCCTCGGAAACACGCTCGTACTGTCCCTTCATCACGGAAAGCTCTTGCAAAAGCTCAATGAGCGCTCGCTCTCCCGTAATTTCAAATCCGCTTAGCTCACTAAGCACCGAATAATACAACGCGTCGTCAAAAGCGAGACGGAGCTTTGCCTTTCCCGTACCGAGATCAATTTCTTCGATGCGAACACCGCACACGTACTCGTTATTTTCAAGATCGCCAAACGCATTTTTCAAGTCGCCTGTTTTATGAATTTTATCTGCGCAAGCGCAAAGAGAGCTTTGCAACGAAGCTTTGATCTTGTGATCGGCATCCAGTGCTTCCATCCAAACGGGCAATTCTACAGAAATTTCCGACACGGGAAATTCGTGAAGTACAAGCTCAAGAATATGACGGATATCTTCTGCATCAAGATCAATACAGCTCACCAACGCCACGGGAACGTCGTACTTTGCCTCCAGCTCATAGGCAAGCGCGATCGCCGCTTCCGACGAAGGATTTGCAGAATTCAAGACCATTGCAAAGGGTTTTCCAATGCTTTTTAATTCGTTGACGATTCGCTCCTCGGCAGGAACGTAGCTTTCTCTTGAAATCTCACCGATCGTTCCGTCGGTCGTAATCAGCATACCGATGGTCGAATGCTCCTGAATGACCTTCTCCGTTCCCATTTCTGCGGCTTCAACAAAGGGCATCGGCTCTTCCTGCCACGGCGTATGTACCATGCGAGCCTGACCGTTTTCAATCGTACCGAGGGCTTCGGAAACGATATATCCGACGCAATCGATCATTTTAACGCGCAAGGACGCACAGTCGTCAATTTTGATCGTTACCGCCTCGTCAGGTACAAACTTCGGCTCGGTAGTCATCACCGTTTTTCCTGCGGCAGATTGCGGCATTTCATCGCGTGCACGATCTCTGGAATAGTTGTCGTCGATATTCGGCAACACCAAGGACTCCATAAAACGCTTGATAAAGGTCGACTTTCCCGTACGAACGGGACCAACGACGCCAATATAGATATCACCGCCCGTTCTTTCGGCAATATCTCGGTAAATCGAATGCTCAGCCATAATAAAAATCCTCCCGATATATTTTTCAATAAAATATATGGGAGGATTCGCTTAGGTAGAACGTGCTTGTATTTATTTTTCAAAGACAAGCCGTAATTTATAGCGTTGTTGGGAAAACTTTTTGAATTTCGCAAATCGCGCCCTTCGGCAAGCATGCAGAAAGGTCTTCTCGAGCCAAAATTTTCGTTCTGACGAGCGTTGAGCTAAGATGCAGATATTCTTCCTTCGCAGGCAGCAGGACGGTTTCTGCGGCAGAATAATGCGCAGAGTTATATTTCGCCATCGTTTGTTCGTACGCAAGGTCAACGTCGTTGCGAACTCCCTTTACGATTGCGACAGCGCCAAGCTCTTTTGCGAGCTTCCAAAGCATCCCCTCGGAAGAAATTACTTTTACGTTCGGACAGTTCCCTACCGCCGCTTCGGCAATTCGTTTCCTTTGCTCCATCGAAAACATATAGCTTTTTTCGGAATTTACCATGACGGCAACGTAAACGAGATCATAAAGCGCCGCGGCACGTTCGATAATATCCAAATGTCCCAATGTGATCGGGTCAAAGCTTCCGGGAACAATCGCGATCTTCTGATCCATGATATCCATTATGCTTCCCCCTTGATAGCAAGAACGGTAATCACCGTCTTACTGTATCGGGATGTTTTTTGAATTTCAAAAGAGTCTGCAAGTGCTTGATCTCCCGCAAAAATCTCATCCGTATCACTTTCACAAACGATCAACGAGCTCGGCTTTAAATTCTGACACTCCACCATCAAGCGAAGAATCGGAGCGTAGAGACCTGCCGCATATGGGGGGTCTAAAAAGATAATATCAAATTTTGCTCCTCGGTTGCGGCGAAGATAATCCATCGCATCCGAAAGCTTAATCGTACATTCAAGCGCGAGCTTGGTTTTGATGGCGTTCTCTTCGATAATCTTTACTGCCGCCTTAGAGCTATCCACTAGAACGGCGTGCGCCGCGCCACGGCTGATTGCCTCCAAACCAAGCTGTCCGGATCCCGCAAAAAGATCCAATACCGATCTTCCTTCCAAATCAAACTGCAACATCGAAAATACGGCTTCCTTGACTCGCTCCGCCGTAGGTCTTGTGGCATCCCCCTCTAAGGTCTTTAAGCGAATTCCCTTCGCTTTTCCCGTAATAATCCGCATCATATTTTATTCCTCACTGAGTTCTTCCCCATGCTCGGGATGAAAATAGTTATAAATCCGTTGTGCGTCCGCCGACGTAATACCGCCAATTGCCGCAAGCTCCTCTGCCGATGCTTTTTTGATCGCCGCAAGCGTTCCCATTGCTCCCATCAGCTTCTTTGCCTTCACCGCTCCAATGCCTTCGATTTTTTCAAGAGAGGAGTGCTTCATCGTCTTTCGCTTGGCGTTTGTCGTCTGCGCAACGGTAAAGCGGTGCACCTCTTCCTGAATTTTGTAGATCAACATAAAAATGGCTTTTTCACGGGCAATATTGATCTCTTGCTCTTCGGTGCAAAGCGCACGCGTCTTGTGATAGTCGTCCTTCACCATACCAAACACGGGAATATCCAAGCCTTCTCTTTGCAGGACCTCGCGTACAACACCGACGTGTCCGCGACCGCCGTCGATCAAAAGCAGGTCGGGAAACTCGGAAAATGATCCGCTTTGATCTTCTTTTAAGTGCTTTAGGCGACGTGTGATTGCTTCGCGCATCGAAGCGTAGTCATCGGCGCGGGAAACCGATTGGATACCGAAAAGACGGTAATCGCTTTTTTTCGGCTTGCCGTTTTGAAAAACGACCATTCCCGCCGTAATGTTTTCGTTTCCTATGTTGGAAATATCATATGCTTCAATTCGTTCGGGAATCGTTTCCAATGCCAAAAGCTCTGCCAAGGAGAATAGAACGGCATCATCCTTTTGAACCTCCAAGCGACTTTGGCGCACCTTTTCCTCTGCGTTCTCCAAAACCGTTTTGCAAAGCGCAAAATAGGTTCCCCGTTCCGGACGTTTGATGCTGACCTTGCGAGCTGCACGCTCTGTTAAAAATTCCTCCAACAAGCATTGATCGTCTTCTTCTAATTCAAAAGACAGCATGATTTGCTTTGGAATAGAATCTTTTCTCAGATAATGCTCGGTCAAGAATGCGCTCAATGCCGTACTGTCGGTCAGAACGTCGTTTTCCAAGAGAAAATCCGCTTTATCGGTCACAGCACCGTCGCGAACGTACATCACCGAAACACATGCGAATACGTCATCGGAATATAGCGCAAACACGTCCATATTGGTATCGGGAGACGCGACCACGTGTTGCTTTTGATTTAAATTACGAAGTGCTGTGATCGTATCTCGGCACTTTGCCGCCGATTCAAAGCGCTCTTCTTCGGCAAAGGTGTGCATTTGCTCTTCCAACCGCTCAATCGCGCCCGCGGTATGACCGCGAAGGATATCGGTTGCACAACGAATTAACGCACCGTATTCTTCTTCGGAAACCCGTCCTGTGCAAACCCCGCAGCACTGCTTCATCTGATAATAAATGCAAGGACGTTCCTTGCCAATTTCTTTGGGAAAGCTTCGTTTACAGTTTGGGATCCCCAAAGATTTATGAAGAATATCCAATACGGAAAACACGGTAGAGGTTCCCGAAAATGGTCCAAAATATTTTGCGTTATCCGAAAGCCTTGTGCGAGTATAAATGATTTTCGGATACTCTCCCGCGGTAATTTTAATATAGGGATAGGATTTTGCGTCTTTGAGCCGAATATTATACTTTGGCAAATGTTGTTTGATCAAAGTATTTTCTAACGTCAATGCTTCCATTTCTGTTCGGCAAAGAATATAGTCAAAGTCCTCTATCTGACGAACCATTCGTTCTGTTTTGACGTTCTTTTGGTTGTTTTGAAAATACTGAGAAACACGGTTTTTCAGCTTGCGAGATTTTCCTACGTAAATAATCTTCCCATTTTTATCTCGCATCAAATAAACACCGGGTGATAGCGGTAACGTATTTGCTTTTTCAAGCAATTCGTCAAAACGGCTTCTGACGTTCGACATTCGTGCTCCTCCTTTCCAAAAAACAACAAACGGGCTGCCAAAAACAGCCCGTTGATTTTTTATTCAATGAATCCGGTCTGGATCAAATCGATCAATCCGTTAATCGCGCCGTCTTCGTCTTTTCCGTCTGCAATCAAGGTTACTGTCATTCCCTTTGCGATACCCATAGAGAGGACGCCAAGCAGACTTTTTGCATTCACCTTACGATCATCCTTTTCAATCCAAATCGAGCTCTGGAAGCTATTCGCCTTTTGAATAAAAAAAGTAGCAGGTCTGGCATGCAAACCAATATTATTCGTAATTATAACGTCTCTTTTTACCATAAATATCGCTCCTGTTCTTCGATCGACAGTCCATGGATTCGACAGAACGATCCATGAGGTCATTTCTATATATAATAGTATATCAAAAAACTTGCTTAAAATCAAGAGATAAATATTAGTAAAAATGAACAAATTTTTCATCAATAAAACCAATTTTACTCTTCATTTTATACACATTTATTCCTATCAAGAAGAATTTGGAGAAAAAGACACGCTTTTATTCGGAAAGAATGATCTCTTTGATCGTCATCGTCAAACTCACAGTTTCCGTATGCACCTCCACAGTCTGTCCAGGTGCCAAATAACGAGTTCCGTTCACCAAAAAACCGCTCTCCTCGGAATAGGATCCTTCGCATAAGATTTTTCCTTCCACATCTACGCGGGCATCCATCGATTCACTGTTAGGATAGAAAACCTGGACGGTGTTTCCGTTTTGATCCACAAAATATTCGGAAGCAGGGGTCGGACGCAAGGCATTGAAAGATTCTGCAGAATATCCCATCAACTCTCCCAATTTCTCTCCGTCTTCTGCATAATAAACGACGTCATCAATATCCAGATAGTTCGTCGTAGATCTTCGGATATTCTGAACCGAAAAGGATACGACATATTCCTTCATATCTTTTTGATTTTTCAAGGTTTCAAATACATTATAACGAAAGTAAATACCAACGACCGAGGTAATTATCAAAAGAATAATTACGGCGTCTAACACCTTAAATCTCGGGCCTTGTTGGCTCCGTTCTTGCTTTTTTATTCTTTTTTCTTTCATAACCGATTACCTCTTTTCAGTCAACATCGGTTTCTAAACCGATACAGTATCCTTCAGAAACATAATCCGGGAAACGAAGCGATAGCTTTTCTCCCACAGCAATTCTCGTTGCATTGACCGAATATCCGCTCTCTTTCAAATAATCTGCTGTCGCGGAAATTGTTACGAGCAAATTGTACTTATTGGGATATTCCGAAAGAATACCTTCCCCTTCCATACCGTTTTCCACATATTGAAGCTCAGAGTATTTCGTATTATAGTCTACGGCAACCACCGTTCCCATATTATTTTTTGATACCGAATTGATTACCAGGTCGTCTTCCTTAATTCTATCGATAAATTCCTGATCCACACCTAAAAACTCTACCGTATATTGAATTTCTTTCGTTTGATTGGATGCTAGATTTTTAATCAGAGAAATCGGCGAAAATACCTGAACGAGAATCGCGACAACCAACAAAATGAGTACAACTAAAATCAAATCGATCAAATTAAAACGACCGACTCTTTTTTTCTTCTTGGCTTTTCCAAAAGAGGAAGTTCCATTGATTGAATTGTTCATTGTTCAAAATCCTTTCTGTAACTTTGGATCAAAAATCAAGATCCATTGCTGCACTGTTTTCTTCATTGACAACAAGATAATTCTTTCTACTTTCCTCTGCACGCCCTACTCGAATACACGCACAAGCGAGCCCGAGAAGTGCCCAAAAGAGAAAGAAAATTCTGTAGTTATACCAAATAAAATCGAAAAGTCCCATCACTAGTGCGCCAACGATGGAGCACATACAAGCAATCACAAAAATTTTTGCCCGAACGTTTTGACTCTGCTTTAAATATTCAAAATTCATTTGTGCCGCAAGGAAAAGAATACAGAAGAAGCTCAAAAGACCGCCGATACCAAGTCCAATAAAAATTTGCAAGAACAAACTATGACTGTGCTCTGCTGCTTCAATTCCGGCATACGCAAATTGAGGATATACGTTTTGATATGCGGACGTTCCGTAACCAATTCCGCTCATAAAATATTCCTTGATCAAATTCCAAGAGCCTTTCCACGTATAATAGCGGTATGCCGTAGAAGAATCCGCAAGATTGCCGATGCTCAAAAATCGTTTTGTAATCGAGTTTGGCAAAAGCATCGACCAAAACGGAATGGTCAACGCGAAAAGGAAAATCGACCGCAGCGTTTTTTTAGAGTAAATCAACCCAAAGACCAACAGGCAAGTGATGGTTGCAAGCCATGCCCCTCTTGACCAAGTCAAAACAATACATACAAGAACCGCGAACAACGAAATAAAGTATAATACCTTTTCTCTTCCGCGTTGCGCATATAAAAACATCAACAATACAAACGGAAGAATCAACACCAAATAAGACGCAAGTACGTTGGGATTATCAAAGAAAGACACCGCCCGACGCGAAATATCGGAAAAATATTCACGATCGACCCAAGCATTCACTAACACCGAGGCAAAGAAATATTGAATAATCCCCCAAATCGCAACGACAGTACCAGAAGAAACAAGAGCCAAGACACAGCGTTTTAACCACAGCTCGGTTCTTATTAAGTTGACTGTTAAGAAATACCCCAACATTAGACAGCAGGAGAGCAATACCTCGTTAAGACCTTTTTTTCCGCCCGCTGTAATCGTACCGGAAAAGAAGAGCAATAGGAAGAACAGCAACACAGAAAGATCGATCAATTCAATGCGCAAAATTCTCTTGCCTCGAATCAGCTTGATAAAGTACGAAATCGCTGTCAGCAATACTACAATGCCTAAAATGGTAGCGGGAATCTCAAAGAAGGATAAGAAAGGTAAGAAAAATAGGGAAAACAACACTCCGATTTCAGGCGTGTTCAAAATGATGACAACCGAAAAAATCAAAAGAAGAGCTAGCAAAATGAGCAAGGGATGAACAAAGAGTGTAATCATTCCAAGAATCATTCCAAGGAAAACAAGGATATTGTTTTTTGCTCTGCTTCCCTTTTGCGGAATTTCAAAGCATTCCTTGCGGTATCCTAAGAATTCAGAGCAAAGCATGTTGGTAATTACACCTGAATCCAATGCTTGTGCCAAGCTATCTTTAGAAAGAAATGTGGGGAGTGCTATAATACATACCGAAAATCCCGTAATAAAATACCCGATGTCGGATTGAGGCAAGCTTGGAACGACCAAACGGATCAAATAAACCAATACGGTATAAACGCCGAAGAAAAAGAGTGATTTTCCGTAAGCTCGTAATGAAACACCAAGCCACGAGCGTGCCATGTTTTTCGTTTTATTCAAAAACCAGCTGGTTTCAAAGGCTTTGGAAATATATTGACGAAATTTCCAAAAAAACGCCTTAAACTTTGCACTGATGAAATGATTTCTGAGAAATCCATTCTCAAAAGCATCCTGTTCTTTGGAATATGCCGTGAAAATTTTGGCAAAGAAACCACTATAAAGAGCGTGATAGATTGCGTTAGAGAATTTATCCAACAAAAACAAAATCAATCCAAGCGATGCTGTGGATTTTTCGGACTTTCGTTCCGCAGAATCAATTCCCGCATCCGCTGTATGAATTTTATTTTTCTTCAATCCAATCACTCCTTTCCGTATTTTGCTATAATATCAGGTCGATTTTTCAGTGTTAGAGCCAATGCTTGCTCTTTGCGCCAACGGTCAATATTTTCGTGATGTCCCGATATCAATACATCGGGAACCTTTACTCCGTGAAATTCATAGGGGCGTGTATACTGTGGATATTCCACAAGTCCGCTGGAAATGCTTTCCTGCTCGTAACATTCAGGATCGGAAAGTACACCATCGCAAAGACGAGCCACACTGTCCACCAAAATGCACGCAGGAATTTCTCCACCCGTCAATACATAATCTCCAATCGAGATTTCTTCGTCTACGATTTCGTCAATAATACGGCGGTCCACCCCTTCATAATGACCGCACAAAATCACGAGCTGATCATAGGTTGCAAGCTCTTCTGCCTTCTTTTGCGTTAAGAGCGAACCCGATGGGGACATAAATATCACTTTTTTTCTCAGGTTTTGATCCGAGCGTTTTTCACAAATCGTATCATAACAGCGAGAAATGGGAGGCGCCATCATCAGCATTCCTTTTCCGCCGCCATACGGTGTATCATCGACACGACGGTGCTTATCCTCGGAATAGTCGCGGATTTGGTAGGTTGACACCTCGATCGCACCGCTTTTTTGCGCACGTCCGAGAATACTCTCTCCCAATACGTATTCTACAAGATCGGGAAACAGTGTCATAATATCAAAAATCATAGTTACCTCTTTTAATCCAGCATTCCCGCAATCGGACGAACAAAAATGCCATGCTCGATCTCAATACGATCGATAAACTCCGGAACTGCAGGAATCATTCTCTCCCCGTCCTCGGTTTTTACCACGTAAATATCCGAAGCTCCACGGTTGATGGTCTCGGAGACTTTACCGTAAACCTTGCCCGTATCCGCATCGATCACCGAAAGTCCAATCAAATCCGCAACGAAATATTCGCCTTTTTCCAAGTGAAAGTCCTCACGTTTTGCATAAAGGAGTTTCCCCTTCATCGCAAGAGCAAGATCCATATCTGTTACCGAGTCAAAGGTAACAATTACAAACTGCTTAAACACCGATGCTTTCGTTACCTTGTATTCAGTGTAAGTCGCTCCGTTTTTAAGATATAACCGACGAAGCGCTGCCAGCTCCTTGGGAGTATTACACCATGATTCCAATTTTAAAGCACCAAAGCAGCCGTGGGTATTAACGATCTTACCGCATTCAATATAAGGATTTGATATCATAAATAATCTCCAAGTAATTTGATTACAAATTGCCATAATACATAATTATATATATTATAACACAAGTTTATCATGATTTCAACACTTTTGCAAATTAAATTCCGTTTTAAACCAGTTTATCCATAATTTATTTACAAATACCCCTTGCTTTTTTGAGAAAAATGTGGTATGATATGGTATATTTGAAATTTGGAGGTTTATATTTATGGGCGCTTTTGGTACGATTATTTTTATGGTCGTCATTTTCGCAGCAATGTATTTTCTGATGATCAGACCTCAGAAAAAGCAGGAGCGCGAAGTCAATGCAATGAGAAACAATTTGCAGGTTGGTGATGAGATTACGACGATCGGTGGAATCATCGGTAAGATCGTTAGTATTAAGGAAGAAACCGTAATGATCGAAACGGGACACGACCGCACAAAAATCAGAATTCTCAGAACCGCTGTTCGTAACGTAGACGTTCACGCAGAGGACGCGCAGGACTAATTCTCAATAAAAAAAGATCGGAAAATTCCGATCTTTTTTTATTTGTTCGTTTATAATACCTTTTGCAAAAACTGCTGCAAACGAGGATTTTTGGGATTGGTAAAGAACTCTTCGGGCGGCGCTTCTTCTGCGATCACACCGTCACACATAAAGAGAATTTTATCAGCAACCTCGCGTGCAAATCCCATTTCATGAGTGACAACAACCATGGTCAGTCCCTCACGAGCCAATTCTTTCATCAGATCCAAAACCTCTCCGACCATTTCGGGGTCAAGCGCCGAGGTAGGTTCATCAAAGAGAATTACCTCGGGGTCCATTGCCAAAGCTCTGGCGATCGCTACGCGCTGCTTTTGACCACCGGAAAGCTGCGAAGGATATGCTTCCGCTTTATCGGGAAGTCCAACCATGTTCAACAACTCTTTTCCTCGTGCGACTGCCTCTTCCTTGGTCTTCAGCTTTAACATTACAGGGGCCAGCGTCAAGTTTTCCAAAACAGTTTTGTGCGGAAAAAGATTAAAATGTTGGAATACCATTCCCATCTTTTTTCTGACTTGATTAATATTGCATTTTGTAGAAGTAATTCGCTCTCCATTAAAGTAAATTTCTCCGGAGGTAGGCTTTTCCAAAAGGTTCAAGCAACGAAGAAAAGTACTTTTTCCGCCACCGGAAGGACCGATAATAACGATCTTTTCACCTTTTTTAATCGAATAATCAAAGCCTCTGAGAACTTTAATTTCTCCATCATTAAAATCTTTTACAAGATTTTTGACCTCGATCAAGGCATCGGGGTTGCATGGAGCGTCCAATACGACCTTTTGTTCTTTTTTATTTTTCACTCTTACGCAACCTCCTTTCCAAAAGCGATACCAGATACGACAAGCCAAGTACCAAAATCAAGTAAATTACGGCAATCGCAATCAAAGGCATAAAATTACTGTACGTAATGGCACGAATCTTCAAACCACCAAGCGTCAGGTCTGCTACGCCGATATAGAACGCAACGGAGGTTTCCTTTAAGAGGGCGATAAACTCATTTGCCAACGACGGCAAAATTGCCTTAAAGGCTTGAGGAATGACGATATACCACATCGTAGGAACATATCCGAGTCCCAAGCTTCTGCCCGCCTCAATCTGTCCGTCGTCAATCGACATAATTCCACCGCGCACGATTTCGGAAACATAAGCACCCGAATTAATACCAAAGCAAAGCACGGCAGCAATAAATTTATCAATATTCAACGGAAGCAAAATAACGAAATAAATAATCAGCAACTGTATCATAACAGGTGTTCCGCGCATAATGGCAAGATACACCTTACAGATACCGTCTAATATCTTTAATTTTCCCGTTTTTGCACTCGTACAACGAATTGCGGCAACAAGAAATCCGATCGCAACACCAAGAATCAACGATAATGCAGTAATGGCAAGTGTGTTTCCAAGACCTTGTGCCAAATACATCCAACGATTTTCCTCAATGAAGTTTCTGTGAAATTCCTCTTTAAACTCATTGAAGGCACGTTGTATCGGTGAAGACGTATCCGGCTTTGCCATATCGTAGTTCACAAGCTTAAAGCAAGCCACGCAACCGTTACGAAGCGAATTTCGATTGGTAATATCTACACTTTCACCATTTACAGTTAATGTGGTGGTATTTTGCACTACCTTTTGAGCGTCGAGGATTCCACCGAACGCCGTATTGACAAACTCATCCGAGAGATAGAGCTGAAGTCCGTCTTCGGTTTCATAAATATAAACCTCCATCTCACCACTTAACGTAGGAGCGGTTTCCAACAAGGCTTGGACTTTATCCGCAACTTCAAGTTGAACCTTTGTTGCGTTTTTGGGTTTTCCCGTTTTCGGATCGTTGATCGAAATACTGCCCAATACATCGTTGACATTGTCCTCGATTGTTGTATGAACGTCAATGGTTTCATAAGTACAACTCAGAATAATATCCTTCTGTGTGCCGTATTTGATATCGTTGACCGTTATGCTACTGCGAGAACGAATATATTTTGAAGATAATGCCACATTATTCGGCAAAGAATCCAACGTAGCATCAACCATTTCTTGTGCCTGCGCAATATCGATTTCCTGTTTTGCTCTATTATTAAGTCCATCGATCAGCATCACCGCAGCAAACAAACCTACTAAAACAGCAACAGCGATCAGAGCAATTAGAAAATTGCGAAGGTGTTTATTATGTTTCATAAAAGATGCCTTCCTAAACGGCAAAAAAATAGGAAAGTCGAAACGATCCTATTTTTTTGCTTTTTCATTTATAATAAATCCAAATTATTCTGCAGGAATATACTTAGCAACGATTTCGTCAATCGTTCCGTCAGCAGTCAAAGCAACGATTGCTTCGTTGATCTTCTCAAGCAATGCGGAATTGCCCTTCTTAATACAAATTGCATAGTCCTCATCTGCATAAGAGGTATCCAAAATTGCAAGACCTTCATTTGCATTTACCAGTGCCTTTGCAGGCTCATTATCGATAATAACGCAATCAACGTCGCCACCAAGGAGAGCGAGAACTGCACCGTTTCCGTTATCATAGGTCGTTACGTTCTCAGAACCGAAATCATCGGTAGCGTAAATGTCACCCGTGGTACCGCGCTGAACACCGATTTTGTAGTTTGCGCCATCGGCATACAGATCGTCAACCGAGGTGATCGGAGAATTTGCGGGAACGATGATCGACTGAACACCGGTTGCGTAGCTGTTGGAGAAGTCGATCTCAAGGAGTCTCTTCTCAGTAACAGTCATACCTGCCATACCGAAATCAACAGATCCTTCCTTTACTGCCGTGATAATAGAATCGAATTCCATATCTACGATTTCGAGCTCATAGCCCATATACTCGGCGATTGCAGCAGCAATCTCAGCGTCAATACCAACGATCTTTCCGTCCTTGTAGAACTCATAGGGCTGGAAGTATGCATTGGTTGCCATCTTCAAAACAGGCTTTTCCTTAGAGTCACCATCGTTGTTGTCATTGTCGGGAGTGGTGGTGGTTTCGGACGTATCGTCAGCGACATCATCAGGAGTAGCACATGCAACGCATCCGATCATGATCAGAAGCAGAGCCAAAACTAAAGCAATAATCTTTTTCATTTTTCTTTTCCTCCATAGAAAATAATTTTAATGATTACATGCATCATTATATCGCATAAATATTCAAATGTCAATACTTTAATTAAAAATTTTTCGTTTATTTTTCTTTTTGAATATTCATGATTTTGTTTAAATATACACCCGTATACGAATTTTTATTCATTGCAACTTCCTCGGGGGTGCCCGTTGCTACAATCGTTCCTCCGCCGTCACCGCCTTCGGGACCAAGATCGATGATATAATCTGCCGTTTTAATCACGTCAAGATTGTGCTCAATCACGATCAGAGAATTTCCCGCATTGCACAGACGCTGCAACACGTCGATCAGCTTGGCTACGTCATCGCTGTGAAGTCCCGTCGTCGGTTCGTCGAGAATATACATCGTCTTCCCTGTCGGTCGCTTGGAAAGCTCTGTCGCAAGCTTGACTCGCTGCGCCTCTCCGCCCGAAATCGTCGTTGAAGACTGTCCGAGCTTGATATACCCGAGTCCCACGTCAAAGAGCGTTTGCAACTTGTTTTTAATTCTCGGAATTCCGTCAAAGAACAGAAGCGCCTCTTCCACCGTCATTTCGAGCACGTCGGAAATATTCTTCCCTTTGTATTTTACGTCCAAGGTATCGCGATTGTACCGTTTTCCTCGGCAAACGTCACAGGTCACGTAAACGTCGGGCAAGAAGTGCATCTCGATCTTTTTCAATCCGTCACCCTCGCAAGCCTCACATCGACCGCCCTTTACGTTAAAGGAAAACCGTCCCGAAGCATAACCCTTTGCTTTCGCATCGGTGGTTTTTGCAAACAGATCGCGAATATCGGTAAAGAGTCCCGTATAGGTCGCGGGGTTGGAACGCGGAGTTCGTCCGATGGGGCTTTGGTCGATATCGATCACCTTATCCAAATGCTCGACACCGAGAATTTCCTTGAATTTTCCGTGCGATCGAATTGCCCCGTTGAGCTCCCGCGCCAAGGTAGGATTAATAATACCATTGACAAGCGAGGATTTACCCGAACCGGAAACACCCGTCACACAGACAAAGCACCCTAAGGGAATCTCTACGTCAATGTGCTTCAAATTATGCTCGTAAGCATCTCTTACCTGAAGCGTCTTTCCGTTTCCCGCACGTCGCATTGCAGGAATATCGATCTTCTTCCGTCCCGAAAGATAAGCGCCCGTGATGGATTTCGGATGCTTCAGCACCTCTTCTGGAGTTCCTGCGGCAACGATCTCCCCACCGTGAATTCCCGCGCCTGGACCAATGTCAATCAAATAATCCGACTCCATCATCGTTTCCTCATCGTGCTCCACGACAATAACGGTATTACCAAGATCGCGAAGCTTTTTGAGCGTTTCGATCAATTTGGAATTGTCGCGCTGATGCAGACCGATGCTCGGCTCGTCGAGAATATAAAGCACTCCGACAAGCGCCGATCCAATCTGCGTTGCCAAACGAATTCTCTGTGCCTCTCCGCCCGAAAGAGAGCCTGCTTTTCTTGCTAAGGTCAGATAATCGAGTCCCACGCTGACCAAAAATCCAAGTCTTGCACGAATCTCCTTGAGAATTTCGGCAGAAATGATTTTTTCCATTCCCGTCGGCTCAAATTTTTCGATAAATTCAAGGGCGGATGCCACTGACATTCGGCAAAGATCGTCAATGTTTTTTTCGCCAACCGTCACGGCAAGATAGTTGGGAGAAAGGCGCTTTCCCTGACATTCGGGACAAGGCGCTTCCTCAATAAACTGCTCGTAATACTCGTCGCTGCCCGACTGTATCATTCTTGTTTCGATCATTTTTACAAGACCGTCAAAACGAATTTTCTGACGGTGCGCTTCCCCGCCAAACCAACGCTCAACGTCGTAAATCTCGTTGCCCGATCCATAAAGAAGAACGTCGTACGCTTTCTCGGAGAACTCCTTGATCGGCAGATCCATATCAAAACCAAAGCGCTCGCCAACCGCCATAAAGAGCGGTCCGTTCCAGCTTTGCTCGTCCAGCGTTTTAAATCCGTTGACAGCAATCGCGCCTTGACGCAAGGAAAGTCTTGGATCGGGAATCAAGAGCTCCACGGCAATCCGTCGGATCTCGCCAAGACCCGCGCAATGCGGACAAGCGCCTGCGGGATTGTTGAAGGAAAACATTCTCGGCTCCAGCTCACCAAAGGAAATTCCGTGCTCTTCGCAGGCATAGCTTTGCGAAAAATCAAGCTCGACGGGATCTCCCTCTCTCGGCACGGTCACGATCAAAAGATGTCCGTCCGACAAGCGAAGCGCGTTTTCCACCGAATCGGCAAGACGCGAACGAAGATCGGGCTTCATAATCAATCGGTCAACAACCACCTCGATGGTATGCTTTTTGTTTTTATCAAGCTTGATCTCCTCGGAAATATCGTAAAGACTACCGTCTACGCGAACACGAACGTATCCGCTTTTTTTGGTAGAGGCAAAAACCTTTTCGTGCATTCCCTTTTGCGCTCTCACTACGGGAGAAAGCACCATAAAGCGAGTTCCCTCTGGAAGCTCCATAATCTTATCAATGATGGTATCGGTCGATTGCCGACGAATTTCCTTGCCGCAAATCGGGCAATGAGGAATTCCGATGCGGGCATACAGCAAGCGAAGATAGTCATAGATCTCGGTTACGGTTCCCACGGTCGAGCGCGGATTCTTTGAGGTAGTTTTCTGATCAATCGCAATCGCGGGAGAAAGTCCCTCGATCAGATCCACGTCGGGCTTATCCATCTGCCCCAAGAACTGTCTTGCATAGGAAGAAAGCGATTCCACGAAACGCCGATGTCCCTCTGCGTAGATGGTGTCAAAGGCAAGCGAGGATTTACCCGAACCCGAAAGTCCCGTCAGAACCACGAGCTGATCTCTTGGAATCTCTACGTTGATATTTTTTAAATTATTGACGCGAGCACCGCGTATCACAATAGATTTCGGCATACTATTTTTTCGTTTGTTCCTTTCGTAGCTCTGCGATTCTGTCACGAAGATATGCGGCTTGCTCGAACTCAAGGTTTTTCGCGGCACGCTTCATTTGCGCCGTCAATTCCTCGATCTTGCGGTCGCGCTCCTTCGCACTCATCTTCTTTTGCTTTCCGTCGACGGATTTTTTCTCGTTCTTTTCGGAGCGTCCGATCTCAATAATGTCGCGAACGTCCTTTACGATGGTTTTAGGAATAATGCCGTGTGCTTCGTTATATTCACTTTGAATCTTTCTTCTGCGTTCGGTTTCACGAATTGCCGCCGCCATAGATCCCGTAACGGTATCTGCGTACATAATAACTTTACCCTCGGCATTTCTCGCAGCACGTCCGATCGTCTGAATCAAACTCCGCTCCGCGCGCAAGAAACCTTCCTTATCGGCATCAAGAATTGCCACAAGCGATACCTCGGGAATATCCAGACCCTCTCGCAGCAAATTGATACCAACGAGGACATCAAATTCACCCAAACGAAGATCGCGAATGATCTCCATACGCTCCATCGTATCTACGTTAAAATGAATATATTTGACCTTGATTCCGTTATTTTGCAGATATTCGGTCAAATCCTCTGCCATTTTTCTCGTCAACGTCGTTACGAGAACTCTCTCGTTTTTCTCGGTACGCAGTTTGATCTCGCCCATCAGATCGTCGATTTGTCCTTCAATCGGACGCACTTCAACCTCGGGATCGACCAGTCCGGTCGGACGAATAATCTGTTCTACGATTTGTTCCGATTCCTCGATCTCATAATCTCCTGGGGTTGCGCTGATATAGATGGTTTGATGAAGCTTTGATTCAAATTCCTCAAAAAACAGAGGACGGTTGTCGAATGCCGAGGGGAGACGGAAGCCGAAATCCACCAAATTCTTCTTTCTTGCCGTATCTCCGCCGCTCATTCCGCGCACCTGCGGAAGCGTAACGTGCGACTCGTCCACAAAAAGCAAAAAATCTTTAGGAAAATAATCGAGCAAGGTATACGGCGTTGCACCCGCAGGCCGTCCCGCAAGCACACGCGAATAGTTTTCCACTCCCGAACAAAAGCCAACCTCGCGGAGCATTTCCATATCGTATTTGACACGCTCCTCGATTCTTTGCGCTTCGATCAATTTTCCTTCCGATCGGAAGAATTCTACGCGTTCGTTCATTTCCTTGAAAATTTCGGCAATGGCTTTTTCCTTCTTTTCGTCGGAAACCGCATAGTGCGTTGCGGGATAAATACCAACGTACGCGAGATATTTGATGACCTCGCCCGTCACAATATTGATCTCGGCAATTCGGTCGATCTCGTCACCGAAGAACTCCACGCGAAAGGCGTGCTCCTGCATATTGGCGGGAATAATATCCACCGTATCTCCCTGCACACGGAATTTGTCGCGTTCCAAGGAAAAATCATTTCTGTCATAGCTGATGGCTACCAAGCGCTGAATTAATTCGTCGCGGCTGATTTCCATCCCCGGGCGCAATGCAATTACGAGGTTTTTATATTCCACTGGATCTCCCAAGGAATAGATGCATGAAACACTTGCAACGATAATCACGTCGTTGCGCTCAAAGAGCGCAGAGGTTGCACTATGGCGAAGCATATCGATCTCGTCGTTGATCATTGCATCTTTTTCGATATAAACGTCTTTTCCTGGAATGTATGCTTCGGGCTGATAATAGTCGTAATAGGACACAAAATACTCTACCGCATTGTCGGGAAAGATCTCTCGAAACTCCGAGCAAAGCTGCGCTGCCAAGGTTTTATTGTGTGCCAAAACGAGCGTTGGTTTGTTGACGTTGGCAATCACGTTTGCCATCGTAAAGGTTTTTCCCGAGCCGGTGACGCCGAGAAGCGTCTGCTTTCGATCACCGCGAAGAACGCCTTCGGTCAGCTTTTCAATCGCTTGCGGTTGATCTCCGCTGGGAGCATACTCCGATCGCAGATGAAATTTTTGTTGATTCACGGAAGCATACCTCCTTTCAAAAAACTTCAATACTGATATTATATCATATTTTTTTCAAAAAATAAATAGGGATCACCAAAAAAGAGATTTCGTTTTCACGAAATCTCTTTTTCCAATAACCGCAACAGAGCGGCTTCAATGTCATCCGAATCAACGCCTGCCGCCGCATAAACACTTTGTCCGATTTCTCGATGATCCACGAAGGAATCATCTACAGCGAGAATTTCAAACGAATCGGTAGCAAGTCCGTGGCGACGAATCATTTGGTCGGAAAGATTCATTCCCATACCGCCGCTTCGCACCTCTTCCTCTAAGAACAAAAACTTTACGTCTTTGTCGGAAAGCATCTCTGCAAGCAGATCCGAAAGCTCATCATACGGCTTTAAAAATTCCAACAACAAAATTCCGACCGAAATTCCCTTCTCACGCAAATGTTCGGTTGCCGTCATTGCTTCTGTGACGATCTTTCCATGCGTAACAATCACGGCAGAGAGAGCCTGTCCGTCTGAGAAATCCTTTGCGATACCAAGTCGACGTGAAACTCCGTTCCGATAAAATTTTTGAACGACTTCTTCATTTTCGGAAGCGTTGGGATAACGAATGGCACACGGAAGATTCGATTCATACGCTTCTGTCATGGCAACACGCAACGTCTCCATTGTAATCGGCGTATAAATTTTCAAATTTGGAATTTGCGACAAAAACGCCACGTCAAAAATACCATGATGAGTCGCTCCGTCACCGGAATTCAATCCTGCACGATCGACCAAAAGCACGCAAGGTAGCTTTTGCAAAGCAATATCGTGAATGACTTGATCGTAACCTCTTTGTAAAAATGTAGAATATAGAGCCACAAATGGTTTCATTCCATTGGCGCAAAGTCCCGCAGCAAAAGTCAGTGCATGAGGCTCGGCAATTCCAACGTCAAAGAAGCGCTCGGGAGCAACCTCTTTGATCATATCCATCCCCGTAGATTCTCCCATTGCCGCGGTAATGGCACAAATACTTTGGTCTTTTTTAACCATCTCAGACAACATCTTTCCCATCTCTTTGGAAAAGGTCGTTTTGCAATAGTCAGACTTCTGTGGACTCATTCCGTGATAAAGTTCGGGAGCGTTTTCCGCAGGGGCATATCCTTTTCCCTTTTTCGTCTTCAAATGAACAACAACGCTTTCGTCTATCTTTTTTGCTTCTTGGAGCAAACGCTCAACAGCTTCATAATCATTTCCGTCGATCGGTCCGAGATACGTAAGACCCATACTCTCAAAATAATTCGATCCGTAAAGAACGTTTTTAAACATTTTCTTGACTCCTCGAACGATTCGGAAGGTTGGCTTTCCGATCACAGGAATTCGCCTTAGGAACATTCCTGTCCATCGTTTGGTTTTAAAATATCCCGATTTTGTACGAAGTTTGGAAAGATTCTTTGCAAAGCGTCCGATGTTTTTGGAAATCGACATCTCGTTTTCATTCATAATGATTACAAGACGAAGCTTTTTTTTGCAATTGTTGAGTGCTTCGTGAATCATTCCACCCGTATATGCACCGTCACCGATCACCACAACCGTATAGGCATCCGAACCATTCAAAGAATCAGATATAGCAAAGCCCAATGCCGCCGAAAGCGAAGTGGAGCTATGCCCCGCGCCAAAACAGTCGTGTTCACTCTCAAAACGGTTGGTAAAACCACTCAGTCCCCCTGCTTGACGAATCGTTTCGATTCGATCATAGCGTCCTGTCAACATTTTGTGCACATAGCTCTGATGCCCTACATCAAAGATGATATGATCTTTTGGTGTATGAAAAACGCGATGAATCGCCATCGTCAATTCTACCACACCAAGATTCGACGCAAGGTGTCCGCCATTTTTAGAAATTACTCGAATAAGTTCGGCACGAATTTCTTCTGCAACCTCCTTCATTTTATCGGAAGGAATTGCTTGAAAATCTTCGGGAGAATGAATTCCCGTTAAATATTGAACTGTTTTATTCTCTACCGTATCCACGGAAACACTCTCCTTTTTCTAAATTTTTTTTATTATATCACATTTTTCAAAAAAAGAAAAGTCTTTTTTTAAAAAAACTGCCACCGATATCGGTGGCAGTTGAATTTTGTTTAGCAATCTTTTTCAAAGGTTGCTCTCATGACCGCAAGCTTTGCGTCCGCTTCAGCAGGCGTTGGAGCAACTACGCTGAAATAGAACTTGCACTTCGGTTCCGTACCACTCGGACGCACGGCAACCCAGCTACCGTCAGCAAGAACAAAGCGAAGAACATCGGAAGACGGGAACCCTGCCTCCATCATTTTCTGAGAAGCATAATCTTCCATCGTCAAAACGGCTACGTCTCCTGCTGCAGAAGGCGGTGCTTTGCGAAGTCCGTTCACCAAAGCTTTGATCTTTTCTGCACCGTCAAGACCCTTAAAGGTAAAGTTATCCAAGGCATCACGATAGAAGCCGTATTTCTTATAAAGTGCTTGCAACGCATCGACCAGCGTCATACCGAGCGTATGATAATATACCGTTGCTTCGCAGAGCATCAAAGAAGCCTGCACCGCATCTTTGTCGCGAACACAGTCGGAAATCAAACAGCCGTAGCTCTCCTCATATCCAAACACAAAGGTCTTATCGCCCTTCAACTCGTGGCGGTAAACCTTGTCACCGATAAACTTGAAGCCGGTCAGCGTCTTTTCTACACTTACACCGTAATTTTCACAAATACGGTCACCAAGATCTGAGGTAACGATGGTATTGAACATCACTCCGTTTTCGGGAAGCGTACCTTTCTCCGCCTTTTGAGAGAGAATGTATTCCAGAAGAACCGCCGCAGATTGATTTCCCGTCATACGAATATATTCTCCGTTGTGCTTCACGGCAACGCCAAGACGGTCACAGTCGGGATCGGTCGTGATCACGATATCGGCATCTGCTTTTTTTGCATATTCCAACGCAAGAACGTAAGCGTCAGCCACCTCGGGGTTGGGGTTCAGAGTCTTGGAAAATTCGGTATCGGGAACGCATTGCTCCTCGACGGGAATCACAGTATATCCCAAACGCGACAGCACCGTTCTAACGGGAATATTACCCGTTCCGTGCTGAGGAGAATATACGATCTTTATATCACTCTTGTCAAGATCGTTATTGAGCGTAATCTTCATTACGGCGTTATAATAGGTTTCATCAATCGCAGGGTCTACACTCACGATCAAGTCCCCCGCCTCGTCTGTCGAGAGAGCTTGCACCGTCAGAGGATCATCAATGCGCTCGATTTCTGCCACAACCTCATCGTTGACATCGGGAACAAGCTGACATCCCCGCTCGTCATAAAGCTTATAGCCGTTATATTCGGGGGGATTATGCGACGCGGTAATCATAACGCCGCCAAACGCACCAAGTTCTCTAACCGAGAATGAAAGCTCTGGCGTGGGGCGGAGCGAATCGAACAAATACGCCTTAATACCGTTTGCTGCAAGCACACCTGCCGTTTCTGCGGCAAATTCAATGCTGAAACGACGGTTATCGTGGGCAATAACCACGCCGCGTCGGCAAGCCTCAACACCGGCTTTCTTCACGTATTCGGCATATCCCTGCGTCGTTTTACGAATGATGTATTTATTCATACGGTTGGTTCCTGCACCAATCACTCCGCGCAATCCACCCGTACCAAATGCAAGATCACAGAAAAAACGCTCCTTGATCTCCTTATCATTTCCTGCAATTTCGGAAAGCTCTGCCTTTGTTGCAGCATCCGCGTTTTTTAACCAGTGTTGATATTTTGCTTGATAATCCATATTTTCACCTCACAAATTCCATATGTTTTATATTTTTATTATAACATATTTTCCATATCTTTTCAAGAATAAAAAAGAAAAAAAACACCGTCTTCGCAGAAAACTCTTCGACATAATCTTATCTTTATTATATATTTACATGAATTACGAAAAAAGACTTGACAAATGAAGAAATTTATGATATGATTATAATACTTTATCAAAGTAAAGCGTTAAAGTAACCTTTTCTTTGAAAAACATTTTTATTTTATGACTGTAATCTTACGGTCGGGAGGTATTTTATGAAAAAAATTCTCGCTCTTGCGCTCGCTCTGCTGATGCTGGTTGGCGCATCCATTTCCTTCACCTCTTGCGGTGAAAAGCTCCAGTTTGGTAAAAAGTACACCCCTCTTTCCGCTCAGATGGACGTTCTTGCTCAGCTGAACTCCAAGTCGATCGACGTCGGCGTAATGGACAGCATTATGGCAGGCTACTACCTCAATCAGGATGACTCTGATTACAAGGGCAAGCTGATGATTGTAGAAGACGTTGAGTTTGAGGCTGAACAGTACGGTATCGCTGCAAGAAAAGGCAGTGGACTTGCAAAGGCAATCAACCATGCGCTGATCTCGCTCTCCAAGGCAGGCGTTGTCGAAGAGATCGCTGAAAAGTACGGTATCGCTTCGGAAGTTTGCATTGACGAAGAGATGGAAATGACCGACTACACTGAGGAAGAGATGGAAGATGTAAACTACATCATCGAGCAGGGCAAGTTCATCGTTGGTTACACCATCTTCGCTCCTATCGCATACAAAGATGACAACGGCGATCTGATCGGCTTTGACATTGAGCTCGCTGAGGCAGTAGCCGAAGTTATGGGCATTGAGGTAGAATTCAAGGAAATTGACTGGGATTCGAAGGAAGCACTTCTCAACAACAAGACCATCGACTGCATTTGGAACGGTATGACCATTACCGAGGAAAGACTTGCAAATATGGAAATTTCGATGCCCTACCTGAACAACAAGCAGGTTGCAATCATCCGTGTTGAGGATAAGGACGTTTACACCAACCTCGACTCCATGTCCAAGGCAATCATCGGTGCAGAAGCAGGTTCTGCCGGTGAGGCTTGTGTTAAGATCGCTGAAGAAGAATAATTTTTAGCATCTACTCATGGCATTATTTTTTAATGTTACACTCCAATTATTAGAAGGGTTGCTTTATACCCTTCTAATCTTTGGAGTAACACTTCTTGTCGCGCTACCGCTTGGACTTTTGATTGCCTTTGGTTCTAAATCGAAGATCAAGATCATCAGCGCAATTACCCGTGCGTTCGTTTGGGTCATCCGAGGAACGCCACTGATGCTTCAAATCATTTTCTTTCTCTTTCTCCCCACGAGCTTTTCCAACATCATGCAAAGCATCGGCATCCCTGTCGATCTTGCTCTGCGTGGCGAGGTTGCGCTCCTTACGATGGTTTGTGTTGCGTTCAGCATCAACTATGCGTGCTATTTTTCGGAGATCTACCGCGGAGGAATCCAAAGTGTTCCTCAAGGACAGTACGAGGCAGCACAGGTGCTTGGTATGACCAAGTCGCAAACCTTCTCTAAGGTAATTTTCCTTCAGGTCGTCAAGCGTATCGTAGCACCGATGTCCAATGAGATCATCACGCTCGTTAAGGATACGGCTCTTGCAAGCGTTGTCATTCGACTCGACCTCTTTACGGTAGCAAAAGGTATCGTCAATACCAAGGCGATCTTGTGGCCGATCTTCTATGCAGGTCTTTTCTATCTGCTGATCAACGGTCTGCTCACCATTCTGCTTGGAAAGCTCGAGAAAAAACTGGGATATTTTAAGGTGTAACTATGGCGTTTTTTGAAGTTTCAAATATCAAAAAAAGCTTCGGAAAAACCGAAGTTTTGAAAGGAATTGATTTTTCTCTCGAAAAAGGAAGCGTCCTTTCGATCATCGGCTCCTCGGGAAGCGGTAAAACTACCCTGCTCCGTTGTCTGAATTTTTTGGAAACGCCCGACGTGGGAACGATGTCGATCGACGGTAAGGTGATTTTCGACGCATCGAAGGATAAGGCAATGAAGGAGGCGGAAATCCGCGCAAACCGTTTGCATTTCGGTCTTGTGTTCCAATCCTTCAACCTCTTTCCTCAGTATACAGCGTTTGACAATATCACGCTGGCGCCGCTGATGCGCTTGACCGAGCAAAAGCTTACGAAAGAAGAAATCAAAGTAAAAACGGAAGAGATCAAGGCAAAGGCTTGGGAGCTCTTGGAAAAGGTTGGTCTTACCGATAAGGCAGATTTTTATCCCTGCCAGCTTTCGGGCGGTCAGCAGCAGCGTGTCGCAATCGCGCGCGCACTTGCACTCTCCCCTGATATTCTCTGCTTTGACGAGCCGACCTCGGCGCTCGACCCCGAGCTTACGGGCGAGGTTTTAAGAGTCATTAAGAGCTTGAAATCCTCAGACAGCACGATGATCGTTGTAACGCATGAGATGGAATTTGCCAAAAACGTATCCGATGAGGTCATCTTTATGGCAAACGGTGTCATTGAGGAGCAAGGAACTCCCGAAGAACTCTTCGAGAATCCAAAATCCCCGCTGACCCGCGCTTTCCTCAATAAATCGTTGGAAAGCTTTTAAATCAAACAACAAAGCCACGGAGCAAAACTCCGTGGCTTGTTCTTTATTTCCTTTTTAAAATCTCTTTCCATGATTTTCTTCTATCCGGATAAAAAGTATTTTTTTGATACAATGCAATGGACAGTTTCCACGAGAGTACGTACAAGGCAAGAATGATGGTGCCAATAATCAAAAAAATTGTGGGAGTGATCGTTGGAATCGAGATTGTATAAGAAACTTTTCGAAAAGCAACGTATGCAAAGGTGAAACCACAAACTGCGGCGACACCAATCAAAGAAACCATTCTTCCCTTTTCTGTACCAAACCGAAAAACAAGCGGCAAAGAAAACGCAGAAAACAGAAGCGGTAAAAAGAATACTACGAATAAGATACCGCCCATTTCCGATAAAGAAAACCGATTTTCAATCTGTCTTGAAATTCCATATACAACCGAAACTAATACCGTAAAAAGCGTCGTTGGAATCAAGCCGACCAAATATTTTACCGAAACGACCTTATCTTTGGAATACGGCAAGGTCTGAGAAAAAATTTTCCATCGACTATGCTCGTCATATGCTAAAAGATTGATTGGAATCATACCAACGAGAATCCCGGGATAAACAACAAAATACCAAGAATCCGTATTGAAAAAGAATAATGCCAAAAATACAACCGTAATTACTAAATACATCTTACAATATTTCCAAGCCATCAAAAAATCTTTATATAAAAGTCCTTTCATTAAAAACTCTCCTTTACCATAAATACAAACAGTTCTTCAATCGTGATCGGAGATACTTTATGCTCCTCGGAAATATCCTTTCGCAGCATCACCACATCCATTCCGTAAGGCGTTTTTCTTTGATATTTTACCGTCTTGGGATCCATAGAAGAAAACTCCTCTGCGGAACAATGAATCATTCCATATTGCTCCAAAAGCGCGTCCTTCTCTTCACAAAGCAATAAATTTCCCTTGTGCAAAAAAGCAATATAATCACAAAGCTTTTCGAGATCACTAACAAGATGCGAAGAAATTAAAACGGAATGATTTTCATCTCTGGTAAAATCATAGAGTAATGAGAGAAAATCGTCACGGGCAATCGGATCAAGACCGTTCATTGGCTCGTCCAAAATCAAAAGCTTCGCCCCATGGGACAATGCAATCGCAATGCCGAGCTTCATCTGCATTCCACGGGAATAATTCAAAAAGGCAATATCTCTCGGAATCGAAAGCTTCTCAAGCAAGCGCTCATATTCGGTATCATCCCAAGCGGAATAAATCCCCTTCATCATTTTCCCCACCTGAATTGCCGTCATACATTGGGGAATTCCCACTTCGTCTAATACCACACCGATCTCTTGCTTTGTTAAATCCAAATTCTTTTTTCGTCCAAAAATTGAAATACTTCCGCGGTCTTTATGAAACATATCCAGAATCAAATAAATCAGCGAGGTCTTTCCTGCGCCGTTTTTTCCCACAAGTCCCATAATACAGCCGCCGGGGAGAGTCAACGAAAGTTCCCCCAAAACGAAATTTCCATTTTTAAAATATAAATCTTTGATTTCCAACGCGTTCATTCATTTTCCTCCCATTCAAACTGAATCATTTCGATCAGATCCTCTTTGCTCAGCTCACATACCAAAGCAAGCTTTTTAATCTCTGCTAAATGCTCTTCAATCTTTTTTAATTTTTCTTCTCGTACAAGCTCTAAATTTTGATGAGAAACGTAACACCCTTTCGCAGGAATGGTATAAATAAATCCTTCCTTTTCAAGCTCCTCATACGCACGTTTTGTTGTAATAAAGCTGATACGCAGATCCTTGGCAAGTCCTCGGATTGAGGGCAGCATCTCGTCGGGCTTCAACTCCCCACTGATAATCTGATTTTTGATCTGCGAATAGATCTGATTGTAGATCGGTTCTCCATTTTTATTGTCAATCAAAATTGTCAAGGTATCACCTCCATCAACTGTATATATCCATTATACACAGTTAATACAGTTTTGTCAATAGTTTTTTCAAAAAAAAATAAAAATGCCGAGGTTTCTCGGCATTTTATGATAGATATATGGCGTTTGCCTTGAGGCAATAGCCTTGTCCTCTCACGGTTTCAATCAAACGAACCCCAAACGGAGCTTCGAGCTTTTTTCGAAGATGGCAAATATGTACGTCGGCAAGATTTCCTTGCGTTCCTTCAAAAAGCGCAGAAATCTCCGTACGGCTGATCGGTTCCCCAAAACGGTCGGCAAGCAATTTCAGCACAAGGCACTCGCTACTCGTTAAGGCAATGGTTTGATTTCGGTAAACCACTGTGTTTTCTTGTTCTGGCAAAAAATAGATGGTTGGGTTTGATTCGGACGACGCGACAGTTTCTTCCTTGACCGAAGTAGTTCCCTCGTATGCCTCTCTGACAGTTTCAATCGAAATCGGCCACTCCCACACGTCATCAAACCGATGTTGGTCGGGCTTTTTCCCATCTGCAGAAACAGCAACGATCCGACAAGTATCACTTTGAGAAAAGCAATACCCTGCCGCAAGATCGAGCACTACAAGATCAAATTCCGAGAGTTCCTCGGGGGGAGCAGAAAACACACGCACGGGACACCCGCAAGCGGTGGCTTCCAATTCAAAAAACATCGAAATTTCTCGTTTGGGAGAAATCACGGCAATTCGTTTTTTGCAAGAATTCTTATGTTTCATATCTTCTCGTTTTCGTTCAAAACAGATTTTAAAACCGCACCGATCGCTTCGGGGGAATCTGCCGTCATAATCGCGGCGCGCGCCGAAGCCGCACCTCTGAGTCCGTTCAGATACCACGAAACGTGCTTCTTGCCTTCGGCAAGTCCTACGCGCGCTCCCTTATGCTTGATCATTTCCTCTAACTGCAAAAGTGCCGTTTCAATACGTTTCTCGACCGTAGGAGCAACAAAATCACGTCCCTCCATCCGAGCCGAAATTTCTTCAAAGAGCCACGGATTTCCCATTGCACCGCGTCCGACCATCACACCGTCACAACCCGTTTTCTCCATCATTGTCAACGCATCTTCCGCAGAGGAAATATCTCCGTTTCCAATGACGGGGATCGAAACAGAACGCTTGACACGTTCAATCACAGAAAGATCAATTCCGGGCGTGTAGAGCTGTTCCTTGGTTCTTGCGTGCACGCAGATCAGTGCCGCTCCGCTTTGCTCTAAAATCTTTGCCATTTCGGGAGCGTTGATCGAATCAGAATCCCAACCAGCACGAATTTTCACCGTCACGGGGAGCTTGACCGCTTTGGTCATTGCCGCAACAATCTCTCCCGCAAGACGGGGATTTTTCATCAAAGCACTTCCCTCACCGTTGCCCGTAATCTTGCGTACGGGGCAACCCATATTGACGTCGATTGCTACGGGCGGGATCTCGGAAAGGCATCCGCGGTAGGAAGAAGCCTCAAGCATTCTTGCCGCTTCTGCCATAAAGTCGGGCTCAGAGCCAAAGATCTGAATTGCCATCGGTGCTTCCTTCGCAGAAATGGCGGCAAGCGGCGCCGTACCCATCAGCGCCGCTTCCCTGCGTTTGGCTTTCTGTTCATAGCAAAGTGCCTTCGCAGACACCATTTCACTCACGAGATATTCCGCACCGTGCGCTCGGCAAAGCAAGCGAAAGGAGCGATCGGTCACTCCTGCCATCGGCGCGAGCATCAATCCGTGAGGTAAAACGGCAGTTCCTATCGTTAAACTCATTTGTTGTTTTGCGTTCTGTTGACCAGAACCTCTGCCGCGCTTTCAAGATACGTGTTATCCATCATCTCGATCCAACCCTTGTCTACGAGTGCCGTCAGCTTGGGATCCATCGGAATCTGTGCCAACAGATCATATCCAAACTCCTCTGCGATCTGATCAATATGACTCTCGCCAAAAACCTTGATTTCCTTACCGCAATCGGGGCATTTGATATAGCTCATATTTTCGATCAAACCGTATACGGGAATGTTCATCAGCTGAGCCATATTTGCCGCCTTCGCCACAATCATCGAAACGAGCTCCTGAGGGCTGCTGACGATCACAATACCGTCAATCGGAATCGACTGGAATACCGTCAGCGGAACGTCGCCCGTTCCGGGAGGACAGTCGATAAACATATAATCAATATCATTCCAGATCGTATCGGTCCAGAACTGCTTTACAACGCCTGCAATGACAGGACCACGCCAAACAACGGGCTTGGTTTCCTCATCGAGCATCAGGTTGACCGACATAACATCAATTCCCGAGGTCGTCGTGGGAGGAATCATTCCGTGCTCGTCACCGTCCACGCCTGCCTTGAGTCCAAATGCCTTCGGAATCGAGGGACCCGTAATATCAGCATCGAGAATTGCCGTTTTATATCCCAAACGCTGCATATTGACCGCCAGCATCGAGGTTACGAGCGATTTACCAACGCCGCCCTTTCCACTAACAACTGCAATAATGTGCTTTACGCTGCTCAGCGGATTGGGTTGTTCCATCAAGCTGTTTTTTTCTTTTGAGCCACAGTTCGAGCTGCAAGTCGAACAATTATGAGTGCATCCTTCTGCCATTTTATTTTCATTCCTTTCATTTTTTAGAAAATTCAATCGATATTCTTTATTATACACCCTTTTTTCTTTTTTTTCAAGTGATTTCGAGATTTTCTCAAAAAGAAAAGCCGTTGCAAGCAACGGCTTTGAAAAATCAGCTACCGCAACCGCACTTTCCGCCGCGTCCGTCGGTAGAAGCAGGGGTATATCCCGGAGGGCAAAACTCCGCCGTCGGGAATGCCATCGAGCGAAAGATTGCGCAAGGATTATCCTCTTCGGTCGAAACACATTCCTTATCGGGCACGCAATACTCGGTCGCGTGAATCAAATACTGCGCAGGACGAACAATCCGAACAACCGAGAAAATGCCAAAGGACACGGTAACGTAGCGTCCGTCCGCATCGCGCAGCGATCCGTTCAGAAGGCGCGACACCGTTTCGGGAATATCGTTACAGCAACAACCGCAGCAGTCACAGCAGCCGTCGTCCGCTTCACGAACCTTCGTATTGAGAATGATCGGGTCAACCACCTCAACAATGGCAATCGGCACGTTCTTTGTGGAGCAGCAAGGCTCGGGAACGGTACAGTAATCCGAGGTGTCGGGACTGCTCTTGAAAATGCTGACGTTGCTTTCACTACCGTAAAGCACAACCTTCTTTTCCAATACCGCAACGCCATCAAACTCCTGACTGCGTCCGCCGCACAGACAAGCCTCAAACGTCACCTTAACGTAAAATTTGATCGTAACGGAATAGAAGCCGCGATTGAATTTCACGGGATCAATTCCGATATAAGTCCAAGTAATACAAGCATTCTTTGCGCGGATATTGGTTGTATGCTCCAAAATCTCATTTCCGAAATCGGTCAGCAATACCCTAACGTCCTCAAAGCAATCCCGATCGCGGCAAGAATCCAAAATTCGATTGGTTTCGATGGTCACCATCTCATTTCTTGCCGAATTTTTTTCAGAGGGACCGCAAGAAAATCTGTTGTCTGACATATAATAATTCTCCTCCTGAATCAATAATCAAAGCCATCGGCTTTTCCTTCTTAGTGTATGCAAAGAAACAAATTTTGACAATTCGGGCAAAGAAGTTGTTTTTGTAAAAATAATCGAAGATATTTGCAAGAAACACTTGAAAAAAACTTAAAAATGTATTAAAATATATATAATTGGTTTTCAAATATAATTTGGAGAGGGTTTTATGAACGCAATCGGCTTTGACAGTAATAAATATATTCAGTTGCAATCTCAAAAAATTCAAGAAAGAATTTCAAGCTTCGGCGGAAAGCTCTATCTTGAATTCGGCGGAAAGCTCTTTGACGACTATCATGCCGCCAGAGTTCTCCCGGGCTTTTATCCAGACAACAAAATCAAAATGCTTCTGCATATGAAAGAAGATACCGAGGTGATCATCGTTGTATCTGCCACGTCGATCGAGCAAAATAAGATGCGCGGTGACCTTGGCATTTCTTACGATCTGGATACGCTTCGTCTGCTCGATACCTTTTCGGATATTGGAATGTACGTCAGCGGCGTCGTTATTACCCAATATATGCAGCAACCCTCGGTAGATGCGTTCATCAAGCGTCTGGACAACCTCGGCGTCAAGGTTTACCGTCATTATCCCATTGAGGGGTATCCGACCAACGTTCAAAAAATCGTTAGCGACGCAGGCTACGGAAAGAACGACTATATCGAAACCACAAAATCGCTCGTCGTTGTCACCGCCCCCGGTCCCGGTAGCGGTAAGATGGCAACCTGCCTCTCTCAGCTCTACCACGATCACAAGCGCGGAATCAAGGCAGGATATGCAAAATTCGAAACCTTCCCCGTGTGGAATCTTCCCTTAAAGCATCCCGTCAATATGGCGTACGAGTCGGCAACGATCGACCTCAACGACGTCAATATGATCGACCCTTTCCATTTGGAAGCAACGGGGGTGACGACGGTCAACTATAACAGAGATATTGAAATCTTCCCTGTTCTCAAAGCGATCTTTGAAAAAATTTACGGCGAATGCCCCTATAAGTCCCCGACCGATATGGGAGTCAATATGGTTGGCTACTGTATTACCGATCCCGATGTCGTGTTCAAGGCATCCAAAATGGAAATTGTTCGCCGCTATTATGATACGCTCTGCCGCAAGAGAAACGGTCTTGCCGATGCCGAAGAGGTATACAAAGCTGAGCTAATTATGAACCAAGTAGGAATCGACGTTAATTTCCGTCAGGTTGTAAAATCGTCTTTGACCAAAGCAGAAGAAACAGGAAAGCCTGCCGCCGCAATCGAGCTTCCCGACGGATCGATCGTTACGGGAAAAACCTCGAACCTGATGGGTTCTGCCGCAGCAGTTCTTCTGAATGCACTCAAAAAGCTTGGTGGAATCAACGACGAATTTCTCTTGCTCCCTCCCGTGGTAATCGAACCCTTGCAAAAGCTGAAAACCGAGAACCTCGGAAATCGCAACCCCAGACTCCATGCCGATGAAATTCTGATGGCACTTGCAATTTCTGCTACCACCAACCCGATGGCAGCACTTGCAATGGAGCAGCTTCCCAAGCTCAAGGGCGCACAGGCACACGTCAGCGTCATCGTTTCCAGTGTTGATAAAACCATCTACCGCAAGCTCGGCATTGATCTGACCTGCGAACCGGTATATGAAAGAAAAAAGCTTTATCACAAATAAAAGATAAAGTACAAAATCGCCTCCAATAAGCAATCTCTTGTTGGAGGCGATTCTGTTTTTTAAAATTCTCAGAAAATGAGAAAAAAACTCATAAACTGAGCGCTTGATTGCGATTTAAATGTATGCTATACTATGATCACCGGTAAAACAACTCCTCTGTACAGAGTATCACAGAAAGGAAATGGTATGAAATTGAATTTAGGAAATCAAATCCGTCTAAATCGTCGGCGTATGAACCTTACCCAAGAACAATTGGCTGAAAAATTCGGAACATCTCCTCAAGCCGTTTCGCGTTGGGAGAACGGAACAACCTATCCAGACATCGAGATGTTGCCTATGATCGCATCTTTTTTTGAAATATCGCTGGATGCATTGCTTGGATGCACCGAAGAAGAAAAGGAAAATTTCTGTACCGAGCTTCAAAAATCATTTGAAGATGCCGTCCGTGCAAAAGATATTGAAAAAACGATCGAGGTCATGCGCGAAATCCGCCGTAATCTCAGAGAATATCAATATTATTCCTTTTGGGAAATTTATTGCGAGATTTGGAAAGCTCGCTTATTCAGCAATGAAAAAGTGCTTGAAGAAATGCGTCTTTTGGCAGAAGAAATCTTTCAAACATGTCCAAAAGATGACCAGTATGCAGTCATCGAATGGATGGCAGGAATGGAAAACGATGCGCATATTGATGCCTTTTTGGACGCATATGCCAGCCGTGAGGATATGGCTCGCTCTCTGTTGCTGTTAAGAAGATACAGAATGCGCCAAGAATCAGATAAAATTGAACCAATAAGACAGTATCGGCTATGGACAGAACTTTCGAATATCATAAGTACAGCAAATGATTGGCAAGAATATTCTTGCAAGGATCCCGAGCATTTTATTTGGTTTTGCGAAACACAGTTGAACTATTTGAATGCCATAAACAATTTATCTCCCGACAAGAAACATATGATCAGCGGTGCCGATCAGCCTGATTTGTGGTGCGATGAAAGAATTCAACTTGGCTTGCGTTATACGGCAGCAATGGCAAAACTTGAAAGAATGGATGAAGCATACGATGTTTTCGAAGACACAATCCGTGTCATAGAACAGGTAATGTCAATTTCCAAGGATGAATTTGAACTTGGATGCTCTTCACCGGCACTGAAAGACTTTACACTCAAATCAAAATTTTATTGGACTGAAGAAAGCGACGGATACGAATATAAATTTCTTGGTATGGAGCATCAAGATTGGGGTGTTTGTGTACAACCATACTGTTATAGAAATGCCATCAAAAATTCTTGGTTTGATTCTATGAGAGCAGATCAGCGATTTGATTCACTTTTTGAAAGATTAAACAAGTGCGTCATTTACAGAGAAAAAAAGATTGATTGATTCTCAATTCAAAGAACAAAATCCTTCGACAAGGAATATCCTTGTCGAAGGATTTTGTTTTTATTTAAGATAACTGCTCATCAATCGATTTTGCGGCAAGCTTGCCCGCGCCCATCGCGGAAATGACCGTAGCGGCGCCCGTGACGGCGTCACCGCCGGCATACACGCCCTTACGCGTCGTTTCGCCCGTCGTTTCTTCGACGATAATTCCTCCGCGCTTATTCACTTCAAGTCCCGCGGTTGTCATTTTGATCAGCGGATTCGGCGACGTACCGATCGACATAATCACAGTATCTACGTCAATCATAAATTCACTACCCTCGATCGGAATCGGTCTGCGGCGTCCACGCTCGTCGGGTTCGCCAAGCTCCATCTTGATACATTTCAACCCCGAAACGAATCCGTTTTTCGGATCGCGCCGATCTTCGGGATTTTCATAGCCCAAGATCTCCACAGGATTGTGTAAAAGAAGGAACTCAATTCCCTCTTCCATTGCGTGCTCGACCTCTTCCCGACGCGCAGGAAGCTCCTCTAACGAGCGGCGATATACAATATATACCTTTTCCGCGCCCAAGCGAAGTGCGGTTCTTGCCGCATCCATCGCAACATTTCCACCGCCCACGACAGCGACACAACCGCCCTTCATAATCGGGGTCACGGGATTTTCACGGTATGCTTTCATCAAATTGGAACGGGTCAAAAACTCGTTCGCAGAATATACACCCTTGAGGGATTCTCCGGGGATTCCCATAAAGTTCGGAAGTCCCGCACCCGATGCGATAAAGATTGCCTCATATCCCATCTCGTTCAGTTCATCCACCGTCAAGGTCTTTCCAATGACCATATTGGTCTTGATTTCCACACCCATCGAGATCAAATGATCCACCTCTTTTTGTACGATTGCCTTGGGCAAACGGAATTCGGGAATACCGTATACCAAAACACCGCCGGCGGCGTGAAGTGCTTCAAACACCGTTACAGAATATCCTTTTTTAGCAAGATCTCCCGCACAAGTCAAGCCGGCAGGTCCTGCACCAACTATGGCAACCTTATGACCGTTGGAAGGCGCCGCCAAAGGAAGTTCGTCCGAATGCGCGTTATGCCAATCGGCAACAAAGCGTTCCAAGCGTCCGATCCCCACGGGTTCTCCCTTAATACCGCGCACGCACTTGCTCTCGCACTGCGTTTCCTGCGGACAAACACGTCCGCAAACTGCGGGAAGACTGGAGCTCTGTTGAATCACCTGATATGCGCCCTCAAAATCCCCTTCCTTGATCTTTGCGATAAATTCGGGAATATGAACGTTGACGGGACATCCCGCAACACAAGGCATATTCTTACAGTTCAAGCAACGAAGCGCCTCGTCGATTGCCGTTGCCTCATCATATCCTAATGCAACCTCATCAAAATTATGAGCGCGAACCAAAGGCTCCTGCGACGGCATCGGATTTTTTTTGATCGTCATATTAGCCATTACCGAACCTCCTTGGAAAAGAGATTGCAAGCTTCTTCGTATGCGTGGCGCTCAAAGTCGCGATACATTGCACCGCGCGACATTGCTTCATCAAAATCGACCTCATATCCGTTAAAATCGGGACCGCTGACGCAAGCAAATTCGGTCACACGCTGACCGTCACGATGCAAGGTCAAACGGCAACCGCCGCACATTCCCGTGCCGTCGATCATAATCGGATTCATCGAAACAGTACAAGGAATTCCCGTAGGACGTACTGCTTCCACAACAAACTTCATCATAATCAGCGGACCAATCGTAATAACCTCATCAAAACGCTCACCCGCCTCAAACATTTCCACAAGAGGCATACAAACGTTGCCGTGTCTTGCATATGATCCATCATCGGTCGTAACAATCAAGCGATCAGACACAGCGCGAAATTCGTCTTCCAAAATCAAAAGATCCTTGGAGCGAAAACCGATGATCGAGGTTACCTCACACCCAAGCTCGTGGAGCTTTCTTGCTACGGGAAGCGCAATTGCGCAACCAACACCACCGCCAACAATACAAACCTTCTTAAGATCTTCCACTTTAGTTTTTTGTCCCAGCGGTCCTACAAAGTCGGAAATATACTCGCCCTCATTTTTTTGGTTCAAAAGCGCAGTCGTTGCACCTACGATCTGGAAAATAATCGTTACCGTTCCACGCGCACGATCATAACCTGCGACAGTCAGCGGAATACGCTCTCCTTCTTCATTAACACGAAGAATGATAAACTGTCCCGGCTCTGCCTTTGCCGCCACGAACGGCGCTTCGATTTCCATCAAAGTAACCGTAGGATTTAAACTTTCTTTTTTTACGATCTTATACATAACTATTTCCTTAAAACCCAAAAAAGATATTCAGCAAATGCCGAATATCTTTTTCGGTTGTATCATTTCATAAAAGAAATATCTTAGTTGTTTCCGGTGAGCTTTGCAATCTCGTCTGCAAAGTTCTCTTCTCTCTTCTGGATACCCTCGCCCTTTTCAAAGCGGTAGAAGCCGGTAACGGTAATGTTGCCGCCAAGCTCCTTTGCAGTAGCGTCTACGTACTGGCCAACCTTCATATCGTCGTCCTTAACGTAGCCCATATCCAACAGACAGTTGTTGTCGTAGAACTTGCTGATACGACCCGTAACCATCTTCTCGATGATCTGAGCGGGCTTCTTTGCGTTGGCGGGATCGTTTGCGATCTGAGCCATCAGAATTGCCTTCTCTTCCTCGATGACAGAAGCGGGAACAGCGTCCTTGTTGAGGTAAGGCGTAGGATATGCGCCAACCTGAAGAGCGATGTTCTTTGCGAACTCAGCAAAGCCGTCCTTTGCAGCAACAGCCTCGTCAGCGTCAAAGGTAACGATAACGCCGATCGTACCGGTTCCGTGAATGTAGGTGCTGGTCAGACCCTCTGCAACTACGAAACGGCGGATGCTGATCTTCTCACCAATGACGAAGATCATTTCCTTCAGCTTTGCATCAACGGTAGCAGAACCGTCGATATAGTTCGAAGCCAGAAGCGCGTCAACGTCAGCGGGCTTGTTTGCAATAATGGTCTTGAGCAGGTTCTTTACGAACTCCTGGAAGGATGCGTTCTTTGCAACGAAGTCGGTTTCAGAGTTAACCTCGATCATTGCGGTGGTGTTGCCTTCCTTCATAATATCAACGATACCGTCAGCAGCAATTCTGGTAGCAGCCTTAGCCTCTGCCTTCAGCTCGCCTCTCTTACGGAGAATCTTGATCGCTTCTTCTACGTCACCCTCAGCCTCAACGAGAGCCTTCTTACACTCCATCATACCGATACCGGTCTTTGCGCGGAGAGCAGCAACGTCTTTTGCAGTAATGTTTGCCATAATTCAATCGTCCTTTCAATTATTTATCTTTGGGTTAGAATTATTCAGCGTCAGCAGCGTCAGCAGCCTCAGCAGCTTCCTCAGCTACCTCTTCAACTACCTGCTCGCCCTGCTTGCCCTCGATTACAGCATCAGCAAGCGAAGCCGAGATCAGCTTGATTGCACGGATTGCGTCATCGTTACCGGGAATGATATAGTCAGCATCATCGGGATCGCAGTTGGTGTCAACGATAGCAACAACCGGAATACCGAGCTTCTTTGCTTCGAGAACTGCGTTTCTTTCCTTCTTGGGGTCAACGATAAAGATTGCTGCGGGCAGCTCATCCATATTCTTGATACCGCCGTAGTTCTTTTCGAGGTCGAAGATTTCCTTCTGCTTTGCAGCAACTTCCTTCTTGGGAAGCAGATCGAAGGTTCCGTCCTCCTGCATCTTTTCAAGGCTGTTCAGACGTCCGATCGAACGCTTGATGGTCTTGAAGTTGGTCATCATACCGCCGGGCCAACGAACGTTAACGTAGTACATTCCGCAACGGGTAGCCTCTTCCTTGATGGCGTCAGCTGCCTGCTTCTTCGTACCAACGAAGAGAATGTTTCCGCCCTGAGCGGCAACGTCACGAACGAACGCATATGCCTCATCGAACTTCTTAACGGTTTTCTGAAGGTCGATGATGTAGATGCCGTTTCTTTCGGTGAAGATGTATTCCTGCATCTTAGGATTCCATCTTCTGGTGTTGTGTCCAAAATGAACACCTGCTTCGAGAAGCTGTTTGATAGAGATGATAGACATTTTTATGTCCTCCTTCGGTTTTTCCACCACGTTACGTAGCAATTTTGTTGCCGAATGACAACACCGCATTACCAAATAGCAACGTGTGTGTATTAATATTTTGCATAGAACTCTATTTTCTACGCAATTATAAAGATTATACCATATTTCTTCTTATCTTGCAACATCATTTTCGTCTGTTTACAAAATATTTACAATTAAAAAAATGACCGTTTCTTTTTCCTCTGATCTGCCCTGCACAGATCTGCCTCCAAGAGTCGGACAAGGATAGCATCTTCTCCGATACATTCGATTTTCTGCCACGGGATAATGAGGTCGTTGCAATGGCTAAGTCCCAAAAATCCGCTCGGACGCGGAACAATAATCGCTACGATCCTTCCATCACATACGTTCACTTCAAAATCTTCCGGACATCCGAGTCTCGTACCGTCGCAAAGATTGATCACTTCTTTTTCGCGTAAGCTGCAAGTATTTAACCGTTCCATAAAAATCTCCTTTGCCAAAGCTTGATAGTATCACTTTATGCAAAGGAGATTTTGTTCATTCAGGGCGCGATATCAATTCGCGTTTCGCTGTTTGGAATACAAAAACAACGAAATCAAAAGGAAAAGCACCGACGGCACTAGGGAAAGCACAAGGTACGGCAACGGATTTTTTTCTAGCAAAAACAAAATCCCAAACGGTTGCCACAAAAACGCAAGCGCCAAAAAGGCGACGATAAAGAGGGTTTCCAGTAAAAATGCCGTGTCACGAAGCATCGATCGCCAACGACTCTCTGCACGTCCAAATCGAATCGCGAACAGAACAGACCAGTGCAAGAACAATAATGCCACAAAAGAAAACTCTCTCGGATACAAATATTTTCCGGCAAAATCAAGTACGTCCAAGATCCAAGGAAGAATCAGCACCGACAAAGAAGCAACAACCGTCGCCACCATCAATCCTTGATCTGTCAACATTACGTCGCGTAAGCGTCGCTGTCCAAACATCCCAACATCTGCTTTACCAAGTATTTGATCCTTCGCCTCTAAAAATGAAAAGAAGGCAAATACATCTAATACACAACTGCAAAGAAGCAAATGACGCGCATCCAAAAACCACTGACCAAACAGCATCGGAACCGTCAAGACAATCATTCGGAGCACCTGCATCCAAAGCAAATAATTCAAAAATCCGGAAAGATTCTTCGTCAAGGTCTTGGTGTCCAATATTACCTGTGAAAGTGACACAAGACCACCTGTACCATACGAAGGTCTGGCAACCAAAACGTCAGCTTTCAATTTCACCGCTTGCGCAGATGATGCACTACTTCTCTCCCCTGTCACCTCAAAGGTTTGAATTTCTTCATCCAAATATCCCGAAACGTAAGATCGCATGGAAGCACAACTGATAAATCCGTCCGCCGCTTCGGCAATTTGCGCCGCATCCTCAGACATACCGCATACCAATACGCGATATCCGTGTGCACGAACTTCTTCAATCAACCCGATAATATCCTCTTTTTCAAAATCGGTATATCCGGCGATTTTACCAAAATGATGGGTCAGTGGTTTGTTGTGTTTCGAAAACAGATGTTTGGAAACAAAGCCCTGTTCCAAAATTTCCGAAGGGATGGGCGGAACGTTAGAGGACGCAGGAGAAAACAAAATCATTCGACATCCGGCATGTCGCAAAAGCTCTCTGTTTTTTACAAAGGCTTCGTCCACACCTTCCTTGAGAAGTAACATACCAAGGAAACAATGCTCTGAAAAAGAAATATCCAAACAGTAAGTAAAGACAATCGGAATCTGATGAGAAGCGATCGCTTTGCTCCACATAGAAAGCAGTCTGTTCCTTCCCTCTTCATTCAAATTCCGTTTTTCTCCCCCCATCATCGCACAACCACATTCTCTCAAAAGATCCGCAGAACGGGAAACGTGCAGCCAAATGCGTCGGTCACGATCGGAAATGCATACCTGTTCGGGAGAATCCAACAGATTCCCCGCGCCGTAAGAAAGACAGGAACAACGGATCGAAAGCGCATCTTCATCCACACCGCTGAGTTTGATAAATTCGCCAATACCGTCCAAAAGGTCTCCCGTACTGCTCACACCCGTCGTTAAGGTTCGTGTTGCGGCAGAACGGTAGAGAGAAACCATTTCTGAAAAATATTTCGCCGTAGGATTGGTATCTCCATAATTTCGCACAATCCCCTCTGCGCAAACAGCCTGATGAAAATGCAAATGACCGTCCGTCAGCAAAGAACCGTCCACAGCAAAGAGATAATCGGTATCTGCCAATCGACAAGCCGTTTCGATCGAACGAATTGCCGCAATACGCGATTTTGTTGCCAGTTTTCGAATACGGTTGACATAAAATACGCGGGCAAAGACCAACGTCAGATGAGAAGCCGTAGTTGCCACCAACGATAGCGCCGTTAAAAACACCGCAGAGAGCAACACCGTTCCACCACTGAAATAGCTGACCAACAAGCTAAAAAAGCTCAGTGGAATGACCGCCAAAAGCAAAGCAATATTGATTTTCTTACTTAATTTTCGCAAACCCGTAAGCTTATGCGGAAGCTCGTCCAAAAACGGAACTTCAATACCTCCCGTCATTGCACCAAGATAAGTATAGCGTCCCACCGCCGTGATGATGACACGGGCACTTCCCGCCTCCACCACAGATCCAGCGTGAACCATATTCACCATTTCGGAGGCACGGTGCTCGTTGGAATTGACGTGTCCTTCGGCAAATTTGTTCATCGACTGATAATGTTCACGGTCTACTCGCATACGAACACGAAGTCCGTCCGAGGTAACAAGCCGTCCATCACAGCAAATGACATCTCCCGCTTCCAGAAGCATCACGTCCCCCACTGCCACCGAACGGAAGTCTACGCAAAACAACCGCCCGCCACGAACGACCCGAACGGTCGGATAAAAGAGCACTGTCATAGATTCCATCGTTCGCTGAGAACGATAAGAAAGAATAGCAATCAATGCCAAATTTCCCAACGTCAAAATCAATACCGTCGCACCATTTCGCACCTCGTCAAAAAACAAAGAAACGATGGCGGCAAACAACAGAAGAATTAGGGCAAAATCCGCAAAAACATCTCCAAGCATCTTATAGGGAGATTGTCTAGGTAACACAAAGAGGGATCCCGTATTTTTTTGCGCACGAGAACGAGCCGCCTTACGGGAAAGACCCGTGGCGGCATTGGTTTTCAGTTTTTGTTCGATCTCTTCCGGAGAAAGTCTAAACCATTTTTCGTTCTTCATTTAAATGCACTCAATCACTAATTTGTCTTCTTTTTTAGAATATTTCAAAGAAATACCAACGAGCTTTCTTTCATAATCGGAAACGATCTTCTCCGCAATCAAATCCTCGACGTGACTGCGAATAAAGCGATGCATATTTCTTGCGCCGAATTTGTGTGAATAAGAGTTTTTCGCAATATAAGCAACAGCAGGTTGAGAATATACAAAAGAAATTCCCTTTTCGCTCAACGCCATCTTCAATTCATCCAACAAAATGCATGCAATCTTTCCGAAATCGTCCTCACTCAAGGAATGGAAGGTGATAATCTCGTCCACACGATTAATAAATTCGGGACGAAGGAACGCCGAGAGCGCTTTCATCGTCTTGTCGTTATCCGCTCTTCCCTCGTTCAAAGAAAAGCCAACTGTTGCCGCCGAATGATCAGATCCCGCATTGGTGGTCATTACAAGCACGGTGTTTTCAAAGTTGACGGTTTTGCCGTGTGCATCAGTAATTCTTCCATCATCCAAAATCTGCAAAAGAATGTTCAAAACATCCGGATGCGCCTTTTCAATCTCGTCAAACAACACAACCGAGTAAGGTCTACGGCGAATCTTCTCGGTCAACTGCCCCGCCTCGTCGTATCCAACGTATCCGGGAGGTGCTCCGATAATTCGGGAGACCGAATGCTTTTCCATAAATTCCGACATATCCAATCGAATTAGAGTTTCGGGAGAATGGAAAAGGTCTGCTGCAAGTGTTTTGACAAGCTCGGTCTTACCAACACCGGTCGGTCCCGCGAAAATAAAGGACACGGGCTTGCGTTTATAAGAAATCCCCGCACGGTTGCGCTTGATCGCTTTGGATACGGCAACAATCGCCTCGTCCTGTCCAATAATTCTTTGTTTCAAACGAGACTGAAGCTGATCGATCTGCTCAAACTCATTTTCCGAAATATCGGTAGCGGGAATTCCCGTCCATATTTCGATCACCGACGCAATATCCGCCTCACTCAAAAGGATTTGATCGCAGGAAAGCTCCAGTTCCTTCAAACGAGCGGATGCCTTGATCTCTTTTGCCTTAATCTCGGCAATTTCCTCGTAGCATTTTTGTGCCTGCTTTTCCTCTGTGGGAGGATTGTTTTCCAAGGCTTCTCTCTTTTCACGAAGCGTGAGAAGCTCCTCGCGTAGCTGATGCGATTCGTTCAACGCGGCACTGCTCAAAGAGAGCTTCGATGCCGCCTCATCCAAAAGGTCGATTGCTTTGTCGGGCAGATAACGGTCGGTGATATATCTTTCGGATAAAACAACCGCACGGCGCACAACCGAATCTGGAATACGAATGGCGTGAAATTCTTCATAATAATGCTTAATCCCCTCAAGCATTGCAACCGTTTCATCCATCGACGGTTCGTTGATCGTTACGGGCTGGAAGCGGCGCTCAAGAGCGGAATCCTTCTCAATATACTTACGATATTCGTTGAGTGTCGTCGCTCCGATAATGCGAACCTCTCCACGGGAAAGAGCCGGTTTTAAAATGTTCGCAGCGTTTACACTGCCCTCCGCATCACCCGTTCCGACAATATTATGAACCTCATCGATAACGAGAATGATGTTGCCCGCCTCCTTGACCTCGTTCAAAAGCCCGAGAATTCTCGACTCAAACTGTCCACGGAACTGCGTTCCCGCTACCAAAGCGGTCAGATCCACAAGATAGATCTGCTTGCCTTTCAATTTATACGGCACTTGTCCGTCCGCGATCCTCTGAGCCAAAGCTTCGGCAATTGCCGTTTTACCAACACCTGGTTCGCCAATCAGACATGGGTTGTTTTTCTGTCGACGACAAAGAATCTGGATGACGCGCTCCATTTCACGCTCTCTTCCAATAATACGGTCAAGCTTTCCAGCCGCCGCACGACGGGTCAGGTTTCTGCAATAGGTGTCAAGAAATTTGTATTTTTTCTCTTTTGGAGCATCCTTTCCCTGCTTTGCCTTTTCCGAACGCCCCTCTTTGGCGGGGGAAGGCAAATTTCCTTCTTTGAAGAGCTTCGGCAGGTCAATCGCAGGCGCACCGCCGTCCTCCAAATCGTCCAGCGAAGAGAAATTCTGAGCCTCGGACATAAACTGGTTGACCTCATCCTCGATCCCCTCAAGCTGTTCGGAAGAAATCCCCATCTGATTCATCATATTTCCAAGCATATTGTCCACGGGAATACCAAGTTCTCTGGCGCATTTGATACAAAGACCTTCGCTCAGCTTATTTCCGTTTTCCAATTTATTGACGAATACGACAGCCACTCTTTTGTGGCACTTAGAACACATTACCATAACAATGCCTCTTGACGCAAGGCGCCCTTAGATTTCCTTTCGATTTTTCAGAATATTTCCCTTTTGAATTTCTTCGTGCTTTAAATAGGCATACTGCTTGACGTAGCTTACAAAAGAGAAAATCGCAAATGCAGCCGCAGGAACAAACAACACGATTCCCACGAGCGGATATTGTAGCAAAAAGTTCTTCAACAACACTGCCAACACGATGGTTCCGTAAAAAAGGCAAACTGTCAGCTTTCCATACCATTTGCTAACAACGACCACACTTCTCCGCTTGATCACGATTGCCCCCAGCAAAAGCATTACAATTTCCTTGACGATAAACGGAATGACAAACCACAGAGGAATATAGTGTTTAATGCAAAGACAGATAAGAACCGTGCACTGCATCAGTTTATCGGCAAAAGGATCCAATACTTTTCCAAGATTGGAGATCCAATTATTTTTTCTTGCCAAATATCCATCAAGCACATCAGTTCCTCCCGCCAATAAAAAGACGAAGAGCGCGGGATAAATCATATCCGAGAAGAAGAGTGCAATGAATACGAATACCAGACAAATTCGAATCACAGAAAGAATATTGGGAATATGTTTTAACTTCATCGGTTTTCTTTTTCCTTAACTTTTATTTATAAATATAATTGTATGCTAAAAATTCAGTTTAATCCTGAAAGATCAAATATTCCGCTTTGGATTCTCCGCAAACCAATACCGTCTTTTGATTGTAAATCAGCATTTTTCCGGTTCCCGAAGCAAGGCTTTGAATTCGATCCTCTTCTTTTTTTGCATTGGAATTCAAACGTTTGACACCGTTTTCGGTTTGTAAGAAGATATATGATCCGTAAACCCCCACGTCGGATACATTAAAATCCACAGTATCATTATACAAGCGATTTCCATCCTTATCAAAGGCGTAGATCATCGTCTGCGAGGAAAGCGTGGCAGAAACGGCAACCCCCTCAGAGGTCAGCGAATATCCCGTGATATTACCAACGGAATAATCTCCACTACTTTCTTTCTCTGACAATGTTCGATCAAAAATACGAATGTAACGATCGGTCAAGAGCACAACACTCTGATTATCCAACGTACCACATGCGATCGGAAATTCTCCATCAAAGCGTACCGCCTCAATTTCTTCCAAGGTATCAAGATCACGGAGTGAGAGCGTCGTTCGTCCCGTTCCGTTGCCTGCATCGTACGAAAGAACCGACAGCGTATTGTTTTCGGTATTCAGTACGATATCAAACGCATAATACCCCGTTTCAAGCTCTAACATTTTTTTCATTTTAAAGTTTTTATTGTATACCTGAATCACCGATTGCTTCGCCGCCGTACGCGTAACAATCGCAAACGAACCGTCTTCTCCGAGACTCGCGTTCATTACGGGATATTCCACCGTTTTGGTAAATACTCGGGCAAAGGAATTATAAATTGAAAACGTAGTTCCCGAGGTGTCGTATACCAAAATGTATTTGCCGGAGCTTTCCATAAAGGGAGAAGAAAAGCTCGTTGTCGCATTCAAGGTTCTTCGCCCCGTTGCAGTAAACACGGAAATCTTTGAGGGGCTGACACTTGCCAAGCCTCCTCGGTAAAGCGTAAAATTCTGTCGGTGATCCGATTCATAGGAAAGTGTTTCGTAATAGCTTCCGTCGTAATCAGCAGCTCCCGAAAAATCCTTGATCAGATAATAAAAATTATCATACGTAATTTGGGAATGGTTAAATACGATCGAAAGGAGCATAAATAGGATAAACAGTAGCCAAAGAGCTCTTTGCGCCACTTTATAAACCGCGGAAACGCCCGCATAATACAAGTCACCCGCTCCGTCAAAATCCTCGTATCGAAGAACCTTTTCCTTTTGCGTTTCGGTATGAAAGAAGCGTCCGATCTTTTGTGAAATTTTTTGATTTTCTTCATCCGAAGTATGAGTATCTTGCTTGTCTTCTTTGTTTCGCATCGTATCGCTCCTTTCTCTCTTTTTTATCTTTGATTGATTTTAATAAACCACCTTGTTTAAAAACAATCCGCACGCAGGCGCGGTCATTCCGGCACGGGATCTGTCCCCGGACTCAGTCAATTCGTCGATTTCCTCGGGAGAAATTTTCCCCTCTGCCACGCAGATTAGGGTCCCCACGAGAATTCTGACCATATTGTACAAAAATCCGTTTGCCGACACACGGAATTCAACTACATCCCCCTTCCGCACGACCTCTGCCTCGTAGATCATTCTTACCGCATCGGTGATTTTGGAATCTGCCGCCATATAGGAAGAAAAATCGTGCGTTCCCCTCCATCGTGCCGCCGCTTCGTTCATCCGTACCAAGGCTTCGTCCGAGATCGGCTTGGGATAATGCCACGTGCGATCCTGTAAAAAGGGATTCCGATAGGGCTTGTTCCAGATCCGATATACGTATTCCTTATATTTGACGTCGTATCTTGGATGAAATTCGTCTTCCACGAGCTCTGCACCGATCACCGAGATATCTTCGGGAAGATGCGGTGCGATTGCCTGAGGGATGCGATCGATCGGAATCGTTGTTTGTAGGCAGTTCGTTCCTTTTTTTGATACCGCCACACAAAACTGATTGGCGTGAACACCGCTATCGGTCCGACTGCATCCAACAATATCACAGTCATAACCAAACAAAGCACGGGTCGCTTCGTTCAAGCGTTGCTGAATCGTAATCCCGTTCGGTTGAATCTGATATCCGCAATATTTAGTTCCAAGAAAAGAAAGATGCAATAAAATCTTCATTTCTTCTCCTTATTTCATAGAAAATCCGATGCCGAGAACGTTCAAAAAAATCAGTGACGCTCCCAACAAAAGAACCAACAAAAGCGGAATAAAATCCACCAAACGAACGTGGCGAACGTGCATTCTCGTGCGTCCCTCCCCGCCATGATAACAACGGCACTCCATTGCCGTAGCAAGATCTCCCGCACGGTTGAACGCCGAAACGAAGAGCGGAATGAGAATCGGAATCAGCGCCTTTGCACGCTGAATCAAGCCACCCGAAGAAAAATCTGCACCGCGCGCCTTTTGCGCCGTCATAATCTTTTCAGTTTCCTCACTCAACAGCGGAATAAAGCGAAGCGCGATCGTCATCATCATAGCAAACTCGTGCACAGGAACCTTCAGCTTTTTGAGCGGTGATAGCAGATCCTCCAGCGCATCGGTCAAGGCAATCGGTGTCGTCGTGTACGTAAGCAACATTCCCGTACCAATAATGAGCGTTGCAATTCGTACCATCATAAATACCGCCGCATAGAGACCTTCTGCATAGATCTCAATAAACTTCCACGCAAAGAGCAGCTGTTCTCCCTTGGTCCAAAAAATATTCAAAAGCGCCGTAAAGGCGAGAATAATCAAAACAGGGCGTAATCCGCGCAAAACAATTCTGATCGGTACTCTTCCACAAAGAATGAGCAGGATCGCCGAAAGAGCCAAAAGAGCAAAGCTCAAAAGGTTCTTGCACAAAAACGAACATACGATATATAGAACCGTCAAGATCACCTTGATTCTCGGATCTAATTTGTGCAACGGAGAATTTGCGGGATAAAATTGCCCGAAAGCAATACTTTTCATAAATCAGTTTCCGTTTTTATAAAGATTTTCGATAAATACTCAAAATGCGCTCCAGCGCTTGGTCAACCGTGTAAATACCACCGTCTACGTCAATGCCTTGTTCCTTTAAGATCAGCATCAGCTTCGTCACCTGAGGAATATCCAAGCCAACCTCGGTCAGTTGATTCGAACGAGAAAAGACGTAGTCACGGTCTCCCTGCATCACGATCTTTCCCTCGTTCATCACGATTAAGTTGTCACAATAGCGAGCCATGTCTTCCATACTGTGGCTGACAATCACCACGGTATTTCCGCTTTCCTCGTGATATTTCACAAGATTAGAAAAAATTGCTTCTCTGCCACGAGGATCAAGTCCTGCCGCAGGCTCATCGAGCACAAGCACGTCGGGACGCATCGCAATAATTCCTGCGATCGCGGCTCTTCTCTTTTCTCCGCCCGAAAGATCAAACGGAGATTTTTGGAGAAGCTCGGGACTAAGACCCGCAAAGCGAACAGATTCTTCCACCCGAACACGGATTTCTTCCTCGCCAAGTCCCATATTTTTAGGACCGAACGCGATATCCTTATACACCGTTTCTTCAAACAATTGATATTCGGGATACTGCATCACAAGTCCGACACGGAAGCGTACCGAACGAATGTTTTTCTGCTTTTCCCAGATATCCTGTCCGTCAAGCAGCACTCGTCCCTCGTGAGGACGCAATATACCGTTCAGCATCTGAACGAGCGTCGATTTTCCCGACCCCGTGTGACCGATCAAACCCGTGATCATTCCGCTCGGAATGGTCAGATTAATCGTGTCCAACGCTTTAATTTCATACGGAGTGTCTTTCCCGTGAAAATAAGAAAGATTCTCCAGTTTGATTTCTGCCATATTACCGTTCCTTATTTAAAGTTTGTAAAATCAACTCCGCACATTGCTCAATCGAAACACAGTCACCGTCCAGCGACATTCCTGCGTCGCGAAGCTGATGAATCAAAGAGGTACACTGCGGCACGTTAAGTCCGCAGGATTTGAGAAGAGGTTCCTGCTCAAAGACCTCGGACGGTGTTCCGTCAAGCAAAACGTTTCCGTCGTGCAATACGAGAATTCGATCGGCAAGTGCCGCCTCTTCCATATAGTGCGTGATCATAATGACGGTGATTCCCTTTTCGCGATTCAAACGAAGGATCGCGTCCATAACCTCCTTGCGTCCGATCGGATCAAGCATTGCCGTCGATTCATCAAAAACAATACATTTTGGAAGCATCGCAAGAACGCCTGCAATCGCAATTCTCTGCTTCTGGCCACCCGAAAGACGGTGCGGCTCGTGCGTTGCATACTCCAACATTCCAACGTCGGAAAGCACCGAATTCACCCTTGCTCGAATTTCATCGGACGGAATTCCAAGATTCTCAGGGCCGAATGCAACGTCGTCCTCAACAATGGTTGCCACGAGCTGATTGTCCGGATTTTGGAACACCATTCCCATATTTTTGCGCAAGGACAGCACGTCCTCGTCGGTCATCGCCTCGTCGGTAATTTCTTTTCCGTCTACAAAAATTTTACCGCTTGTGGGCGTCAAGATCATATTCAGCAGTTTCGCCAAGGTCGATTTTCCAGAACCGTTATGACCGAGCACTGCAACGAAAGATCCCTCTTCGATCTCCATAGAAAGATCGTTCAGAACGGGATGCTTCCCCATCCCCGAGGAATCTTCGTCGTAGCGATAGGAAAGTCCTTCGATTTTGATAAAGGGGTTTGACATCTGTTTTTTCTCCCTAAGAATTATCCTTTTGCATACCATCTTGCGCTGGCGCCGCACGGAATACAAAGTCCCGTTGCCGTCGTACGCAAGCCAAGCTCTCCCGCTTCCATTCGTCCGCCATAGCGAGAAGCTACCTTCAGACCGAGAATATATTGCATTGCCATCGGCGAGAGTCCCGTGGTGTAAGAGTTGATCAGGAAAAAGAGCGGCTCGTCCGAAAGCAGCTTCGCACTCAGCGATACCAGCTCATCCACACACTCTTCGATCTTCCAGACCTCACCCGAAGGTCCTCTTCCGTACGAAGGGGGATCCATAATGATCGCATCGTAACGGTTACCACGACGAAGCTCGCGTTCAACAAATTTTTTGCAATCGTCGACGATATAACGGATCGGAGCATCCGCGAGCCCCGAAAGCGCCGCATTCTCCTTGGCTTGGGCAACCATACCCTTTGCCGCATCCACGTGAACGACCGACGCACCTGCCGCAGCGGCAGCTACGGTCGCACCTCCAGTATACGCAAACAAGTTCAGCACCTTAATGCTTCGTCCCGACGTGCGAATCAGTTCCGAAAACCAATCCCAGTTGGCGGCTTGCTCGGGAAAAAGTCCCGTGTGCTTAAATCCCATCGGCTTTAAAACGAATTTCAAATTTCCGTAAGTAATATTCCATTGCGCGGGAAGCTCGTTTTTCGTCCAACCACCGCCGCCCTTCGAGGAGCGTTTATAAATTGCGTCCGCGACGTTCCACGAATTTGTCTTTTGTCCGCTTTTCCAAATGATCTGTGGATCAGGACGTCGAAGAATATAGCTTCCCCAACGCTCCAGTCGCTCCCCTTCGGAAGCGTCCAACAGTTCATAATCCTTCCATCCATCTGCAATCCACATTCGGATCTATCCCCTTTTCTGTGTTTCTGTTATTTTTTGTTGTAGTAGTCTGCCAAGCGAGATCCGCCCGTATGCGCATGACACATCGCGATCGCCAAAGCATCCGCCGTATCATCGGGCTTCGGGGGCTTGGGAAGACCTAAGAGCATCGTGACCATCGTAATCACCTGCTTCTTTTCGGCGCGTCCGTATCCCACCACCGCCTGCTTCACTTGCAAGGGAGTATATTCAAAAACCTTTACGCCAAGCTGATGGGCTCGCATAATAATCACTCCGCGTGCCTCGGCAACACGAATACCCGTCGTCTGGTTGGTATTAAAGAACAATTCTTCTACCGCCATATGCTCAGGATGATAGGTTTCGATCAGCCTGCCGATCCCTTCGTAAATCAGTGCAAGACGCTCCTCTGTTGCCATTCCCGCAGGTGTTTCAATCGAGCCGTAGCCTAACGTACGAAAGCGGGAGCCTTGATATTCAACAACACCCCAACCAACAATAGCAATCCCGGGGTCAATTCCAAGTATGATCATCTCATCCTCCCCAAAATATCTCAAATTACATTATATCACAATGCGCTCTCTAAGTCAAATAAATTTTATAAATTTATTAAAATTTTCAATACTTGTTTACAAAATATTGATAGTGTGGTAAAATAAGAGAAGAAAGAAATGACGGGTGGTCTTTATGGAAATCATAAAATTCAAGCGAAACGATATTTTGGAGCTGAAAAAGCCGCATCCGTGCGGTTCAAAGCAATTTAAAATTCTTCGAATCGGTAGTGACGTCCGTATCGTTTGTCAGGGATGCGGACGGGATATGGTCCTTGATCGGATCAAATTGGAAAAAGCAACCAAAAAGATTCTTTTCTCGGAAGAAGAGGGCGGCGAACAATGAACGAAACCGAAATCACCGTAAAGAACGCCCCTTCTCAGGGACTTCGACGTATACCTTCTTTTTTGAGGCAAATGCAGACGAAAATCGCCACCTCAAAATCCTCGTATCTTGGGTATTGCTTTCTTGTACCCGTGGTGCTGATGTTTCTCGTCTATCTTGCGATGGAACTTTATCCAATCGGCAACGGAACGGTACTCGTCCTCGATCTCAACGGACAGTACGTCTATTTTTACGAGGCTCTTCGCGGCTTTATTTACGGAGAAAACAGCCTACTTTACAGCTTCTTGCGAGGTCTTGGCGGAGAGTTTGTCGGAATTTACGCCTACTATTTAGCAAGTCCTCTGTCGTATCTTGTGGCACTGTTTCCGCAAGGCGCGATTCAAGAAGCGCTTCTTTGCATTATTTTGCTCAAGGTCGGTCTTTGCGGTTTGACCTTTGGCTTTTATTTACACAAGCATTCCTCGCATCCAAACCGATGGATCGTCGTCGCATTTTCCGCGATGTACGCCCTCTGCGCCTACGCCGTAGTTTATCAAAGCAATCTGATGTGGATCGACGCATTACTTTGGTTGCCGATGTTGACCTATGCCATTGAGCAGCTGATCTTAAACCGTCGATATCGTCTTTTTGTAATCTCGCTGGCGATGTCGGTTATGAGCAACTACTATATCGGATATATGGTCTGTATTTACGTGGTTCTCTATTCCTGCTATTACTATTTTTCCAAATCACCCGAAGAGATCAATCCTCAAAAAGAGCGCTTGCACCTTCCGCGTGCGGTTGCCAGAGTTTCCGTATTTTCTCTTCTTGCTCTTGCGATTTCCGCGTTCATCATTTTGGGAGCGTACTATTCGCTCGGCTTTGGAAAAAACACCTTTTCCGATCCCGACTGGTCCCTGCAGGAAAAATTCAAGTTTTTGGATCTTTTCACAAAATTTCTGCCAGGAACCTATGACACCGTCCGTCCCGAAGGACTTCCTTTTGTCTATTGCGGTCTTTTAACGCTTCTGCTTCTCCCCGTTTACTTTATGTCACGGGCAATTCGCAGTCGCGAAAAGATTGCCTCCGCTCTGATCATTGCGGTATTTACCCTCAGCTTTATCGCAAGCCCTCTGGATCTGATCTGGCACGGCTTCCAAGCACCGAACTGGCTCAATTACCGCTATAGCTTTATGCTCAGCTTTTTGCTGTTAACAATGGCGTACCGAGGAATCGGCAACCTTAAACGAGTGGGCGGCAAGTTTTTGTTCTGCGTCGCCTCGCTGATTCTTCTCTTCGTTGCCGTTTGCAACAAGCTGACCTTTGATTCCTACGTAGTAACCGACAACGCCCTGCTTCCCTTGGAAACGGTTTGGCTGACCATCTTAGCGACTGTCGTGCTTTTGGCGCTTCTTTGTCTTTGGATCCGACACGAGCATCCCAAATACAGAGAGAGCATCTCCGCAATTCTCGTCGCTGTTGTCTGCATTGAGATCTTTTGCAGTAGTCTAACCTGCGTGGTTCAGTTCGATGATGACGTTTCGTATTCTACGCACAGCAGTTATTCGAATTTCATTGGAGATCTTCGTCCCATCGTCAACAAGGTCAAGGCGCAAGATGATGGATTTTATCGGATGGAAAAACTCGCTCACCGAAAGTTTAACGACAATATGGCATTGGGCATCCGTGGATTTTCAGGCTCTACCTCCACCCTCAATTCCGAAACGATTGACTTTTTGCGAACGATGGGTTACGTTTCGCGCTCGCATCTCTCGCAATATCGAGGCGGAAATCCCGTCAACGATTCCCTGCTCGGCGTCAAATATTTGATTGACAAAAACGAGTCCGATCTATTGATACATCAATACGATGCTATCTGCTCTGACGAAAAGTATACCGCATATCAAAATCCGTATGCGCTCTCTTTGGCGTATGGGGTAGATTCCTCCTTCCGTGACTTCGATCCGTCGGAGCATCATCCGATCTTTACCAGACTCAATCAAATGGTCGGCGCGATGACGGGAGATCCAACCCATTCCGCAATGTTCCGTCCGATCACGAGATATGAGGAAAAGCTCTCAAGCACCTGCACCTCAACCCCCGAAGGATATCAAACAACCTATACGAAAAGTTCCTCTGCCGCCGAGGCAAGCGTTACCTTCCATTTTACCGCAACAAGGAGCGCAAACTACTATTTCTATCCCCCGTCTCCACTGTATGCTGAAGTTGCACTTTCGGTCGGTGACGAGACTCGCGGAAAATATCTTGGCAGAGAAAACACCTATGCCGTAATGCTCGGTTATTTCGAAGAAGGCGAGCCCGTCGAGGTAACTCTGACTCTTTCGGAAGAGACTCCTTCGCTTTCGCTCTACCATTCCTACTACTATTTCTACTATATAGACGAAGAAAATCTCAAAACAAGCTTTGAAATTCTAAAGCAAAATCCTCAATTCATCATCGAGGAGCACACCGACGATCATTTATCGGGACACATTACCACCGAACAAGCAAATCAAATGATCTTCACGAGTATCCCCTATGATGAAGGCTGGAAAATCTATCTTGACGGCGAGGAAATCCAATACGACAAAACCATGGATGCCCTCATCTCATTTGACATTCAAGAAGCGGGAAAACACACCTTGGAAATGAAATACCGACCGAGTACCTACCGCTTGGGAATGATCATTTCACTCTCGGGACTTTTCCTCTTTTTGATCCTCTGTCTTGCCGATTGGCTGTTTTTCAGAAAGCGGCGACGCAAACTATGGTCCGAAACGTGGCTTCTGGAAGATTTTGACAGAGATCACGAACGCTTTTCCGCACTCTCCGAAGAAGAAAAGCCCTTCCGCTTGAAAGAAATTTTTAAGGCTTTGAAATTCAAAAAAGAAACGCCCCCAGAACTGAAGAACAACGACGAATTCGACGATATGAAAGGAAACGAATAATGTTTTATTATATCAGCGGAACGCTGGCACACTTAGACTTGAATACCGCCGTGGTAGACGCGGGCGGCGTAGGTTATAAAATGACAATCTCTCAAATGACCTACTCCGCGCTTCCGCACCAAAACACCGAAAGTACCCCTGTGAAGCTCTATACCCATCTGTCGGTACGAGAAGACGGAATTGAGCTTTACGGATTTGGAAGTGCCGAGGAACTCGAATCCTTTCAGCTTCTGATCACCGTTTCGGGCGTCGGTCCCAAGGCGGCAATCGCCATTCTCTCTCAGCTGACACCGAGCCGACTTGTTGCCGCGATTTGCGCAGACGATAAAAAAGCGATCGCCGCAGCCAACGGAATCGGACCGAAAACGGCGGCAAGGATTATTTTGGAACTCAAAGATAAGCTCCAAAAGATTGGATTTACCTCGGACGATAGCGGTATTTTGGCAAATGAGCCTACCTTTGTTGCTTCTTCCTCCAGCAAACGCTCGGACGCACTGGAGGCGCTGATGGCGCTCGGATATTCCAAAAACGAAGCAACCGCCGTACTCAAAACCATCGACGTAGATGCGCTGGAGCTTGACGATATCATTCGTCTGGCACTCAAAAAAATCATGAAATAAGGAGGACGTAAGCCATGAATATGATGATGCCCGAAGAATTTGATTTTGAAAATCGCATTATGACGACCTCCTACACGCACGACGATTCGAACACCGAGCCTTCCCTGCGCCCGAAGGTGCTTGACGATTATATCGGTCAGGAAAAGGTCAAGGAAAATTTGAAAATTTATATCGAAGCCGCTAAGATGCGCGGAGAAAGTCTTGACCACGTGCTCCTTTACGGCCCTCCCGGTCTTGGAAAAACGACACTCTCCAACATTATCGCCTCGGAAATGGAGGTTAATATCCGTGTCACCTCGGGTCCCGCCATTGAAAAGCAGGGTGACCTTGCCGCGCTTCTCACCAATCTCTCCGAGGGTGACGTGCTGTTCATCGATGAGATTCACCGACTTTCCCGCTCGGTAGAGGAAATTCTCTATCCCGCGATGGAGGATCACGCGCTCGATATTATCATCGGCAAAGGTCCTTCCGCTCGCAGCATCCGTATCGACCTCCCGCCCTTCACCCTCATCGGCGCAACCACGCGCGCAGGTCAGCTGACTACACCGCTTCGCGACCGATTTGGCGTGATGCTCAAGCTGGAGCTTTATACCCCCGAGGAACTCAAAACCATCGTCATCCGAAGTGCAGGAATTCTTGGATTTTCGATTACCGACGACGGCGCGTACGAGATCGCGTCGCGTTCGCGCGGAACGCCCCGTATTGCCAACCGACTTCTCAAGCGTGTCCGTGATTTCGCGCAGGTCAGCGGAAAAGATACGATCGACCGTGAGATCGCAAACGTCGCGCTCGGACGTCTTGAGATCGATCAGCTCGGTCTTGATAACACCGACCGCAAGATGCTTGAAACCATCATCAAATTTTACGACGGCGGTCCCGTTGGACTTGAAACTCTGGCGGCAACCGTGGGAGAAGAAGCAATCACCTTGGAGGACGTCTACGAGCCCTATCTTTTGCAGATCGGCTTCTTGAGCCGTACGCCGCGAGGCCGTTGTGTCACGCGTCTCGGCTACGAGCATCTCGGTCTTCCCTATGAAAATAAGACGGTCATTCGTCCCGCCGAACAAATACAATTATTTGATGAGTAAAACATTTCCATAAAAACAAATCTCCGACAAGGAATTTCCTTATCGGAGATTTGTTTTTATTCATTCAGCATATTTTTTGAGGTCTGCAACCATCTCTTTGAATACTACCTCATTGCGCACAAAATCAAATCTTTCATTTTCCAAGCTCTCTAATCTAATATTACAAGCATTGCCTTTGTAGTTTTTTGAAGTACTTGATTGCTTGTGTTTCAAACGATTTACCATAGGCGCTGTATAATCCATATCCTTTAGTTTGGCATCGATAATTGCATATCTGCAACTTTCTTTCAGCGCTTGTAGCGTGTTTTCGCTGTCATTCATTTCAGCATATTCCCTTGCAATACAACGATAATAATGTGATATATCAAAAGAGTAAAACCCAACATTATCATCAGAATACAAACGTTTGAGTATATCGATTGCGAAATTAAATGATTCAATTTTTTCATTATGTGAAAATTGAATCTTTGAGGTCATAACTGATGCTGTCATTGCTGCCGTATGAATCAAAGATTCTATATAGCTTTGGCAAGCTACGACACCATCTTCTCCTTTCAAAATTGAGGACTGAAGCCCCTCTCGTGTGATGTGCATGCTTCCACCCATATTTGCATAGTATAAAGCTTTTTCACTATCTATGCCATCATAAGTATAGCACAAACATTGAACTGCGTGTTCTCTTTGCATTGAATCTGTTGATTTTTGTAAAAGCTCTTCTCCAAGGGAGATAATGCGATCAGCTTTGTCCTTTGGACAAGGATATTCTGCCTTGCGATTGATCGCATACATCAATTGCTCAATAACACGGCAATCATTCGGAAATTCAGCATACGCCTTTTCCCATAACTCAAGATTTTTGTCGGTATCACCGTTATTTAGATAGATTGCCGCCTGTCTCTTGTATTCGGTAATTGTTTCTTCTATCCTTACTTGATCTACACAAAGCAATTCATCAACGGTTACGTTGAAATAAAATGCTATTTTAGGCAACAGAGTAATATCGGGAAATCCTTCACCGCGCTCCCACTTTCCAACAGATTGCGGCGTAATCCCAAGATGGTTTGCAAGAGCTTCTTGGGTAATATTTTTCTGCTGTCTTAATGCACGTAATTTTTCTTTCATGTTAATTTCCATAAATTCAATCCACCTTTGTTTAGATTGATAAGCGCTTATCTTGACTATATTATAGCAAATTTATATTACTATTTCAAGAACCGAAAAGTTTATTTATAGGCGGATTTTACAACTTTTGGTTGCTTTACAAAAAACCTCGGCAAGGAATTTTCCTGCCGAGGCTCTTAATTTTTAGAAAAAGCTCAACTGATCGGTTTCGTTCAGGTTGTCAAGCACTTGGTTCTTACGAAGGATTTCAATGACACTCTTCGTCAGTCCCGCTCTCGTCTGAAGATCCTCGACCGAGAAGAAGGGTTCTTCCTCTCTTGCCTTAATGATCTTCTGCGCCGCGTTTTCTCCAAGTCCCGACAGTGCCGAGAACGGCATACGAATTGCTCCGTTTTCGGGCAGGAACGCATACGCGTGCGACTTTTCAATATCGATCGGCAAGAATCGAATCTTTCTCGACATACATTCGTTTGCAAGCTGAAGCGACGGAATAGAAGCCTGCTCCTTGGGGGACGCTTCCTTTCCCCGTTTTTCAATATCCTTGATGGTCGCCATCACACCCGACCGACCGCGCATTACGATCTCGGCGTCAAAGCCGCCGGGAGCAACGGTAAACATCGAGCAGTAGAAGGCAATTGGGATATGCACCTTATACCAAGCCAAACGGATTGCCGACATCACGTATGCCGCGGCATGTGCCTTCGGGAACATATACTTGATCTTCTTACACGACCAGATGTACCAATCGGGCACGTCGTGCGCCTTCATTTCCGCTTCCCATTCGGGAGTAAGACCTTTTCCCTTTCGAACGCTTTCCATAATCTTAAAGGACATCGAATTTTCCACACCGTAACGAATTAAGTCGTTCATAATGTTATCTCGACATCCGATTACCTTGGAAATATCGCAAATGCCCTTTTTGATCAGTTCCTCTGCGTTTCCAAGCCATACGTCTGTACCGTGCGTCAAGCCCGAGATCTGCAAAAGATCGGCAAAATTTTGCGGCTTTGCATCGATCAGAACCTGCTGTAAGAAACGAGTGCCGAATTCCGGAAGACCAAACGTTCCAATCTGAGAGTCAATATCCTCGGGAGATATTCCAAGCGGTCTTGTGGAAAGGAAGAGTTCATACACCTCGGGGTCGTTCATCGGAACGTCCATCACGCTCGTATCCGAAAACTTTTCGAGCCACTTATACTTGGTCGGAATATCGTGTCCGAGCTCGTCAAGCTTCAGGATCGTATCGTGCAAATAGGAGAACGCAAAGTGTGTCGTTACGATATCCGAGTGCGGATCATCCGCAGGATGCTGCACGGGTGTAAAATCGTAAACATCCTTTTCTCTGGGAATAACGATGATACCGCCCGGGTGCTGTCCTGTCGTTCGCTTGACACCAACACAGTTTTGAATCACACGCTCCATTTCAGCGCGACCAAGACTTACGCCCTTGCCTTCAAAATATTTGGCAATAAATCCAAATGCCGTTTTATCGGCAAGCGTACCAAGCGTTCCTGCACGGAACACGTTTTCCGCTCCGAACAGCTCCTCGGTATATTTATGAACTCGTCCCTGCACGTCACCCGAGAAGTTCAGGTCAATATCGGGCGATTTATCTCCGTAGAAACCAAGGAAGGTTTCAAAAGGAATATCGTGTCCGTCCGCATTCATTTTCGTGCCGCAGTGCGGACAGTTTGCATCGGGAAGGTCAAAGCCAGAACCGACACTGCCATCGGTAAAGAACTGCGAATACTGACACTTGGGACAATAATAGTGCGGTGGCAAGGGATTTACCTCGGAAATTCCCGCCATCGTTGCAACGAAGGAAGAGCCGACCGAGCCACGGGATCCTACAAGGTAACCCTGACTTTCGCTATACCACACAAGGCGCTGCGCGATCATATACAGCACGGCAAAGCCGTTTTTGATGATCGAAGTCAGCTCTTTATCCAAGCGCGCGTGCACGAGTTCGGGCAAAGGATCGCCGTACATTGCTTTGGCGCGTGTCCAACACTTGTCCTGCAGTTCCTCTTCCGCGCCGTCCATCTTCGGCGTAAAGCTTCCCTTGGGAATCGGACGAATTCCTTCTTCCACCATCTGCTCAATCTTGTTGGTGTTTTCAACGACCACCTCGTATGCTTTTTCTTCACCAAGATAAGAAAATTCTTCAAGCATTTCTTCGGTCGTTCGGAAATACAAATGACATTCGTTGTCGGCATCCGCAAACTTCATTCCCGACAAAAGGATCTTTCGATAGAGTGAATCCTCATCGTTCAAAAAATGCGCATCGCAGGTTGCCACAACAGGCTTTCCGTACTTTTCACCAAGCGCCACGATGCGTCGGTTGAGATCGCGCAAGCCCTCGTCGTCTGCAACCTTACCTTCGGAAACGAGAAATCGGTTGTTACAGATCGGCTGAATTTCGAGATAATCGTAGAAATTCACGATCTCTTCGATTTCCTTGTCGCTCTTTTTCTCCAAAAGTGCGTGGAAAAGCTCACCCGCCTCACAAGCCGAGCCGACAATGAGTCCTTCTCTGTGCTTTTCCAACTCCACCTTGGGAATTCGGGGCTTCTTCTTATAATATTGCAAATAACTTGCCGAAATCAGCTTATACAGATTTTTCATACCCGTTTGGTTTTTGACCAAAAGGATCTGGTGATACATTGGCAAGTTCAAGGGATCGGCTTGCTCTCGCATATCGTTTTGAAGCGAATCAAAATCCTTGATATCAAGCTTTGCCATCTGCTCGGTCATAGCCACAAAGACCATACCAAGCATCTCGGCATCGTCGCACGCGCGGTGATGGTGAAATTCACCCAAGGCATAGTGCTCTGCCAAGCGATTCAAGCGGTGCGATTTCAGCTCAGGATTCAGATAGCGCGAAAGTGCTAACGTATCGAGATACGGATTTTCAAAGGGCAAGCCTAAGTTCTTTGCCGCCACGCGCAAAAATCCCGTATCAAAATCAGCATTGTGCGCAATCAAGAGGCGGTCTCCGATAAATGCAAAAAATTCAGGAAGAACCTCGTCGATTTTTCTTGCATCGGCAACCATCTCATCCGTAATCGAGGTCAGCTTTGTAATCTCTTCGGGAATCGGGCATTCGGGGTTGACAAAGGTATTATATCTCTCCAAAACCTCTCCGCCGCGAATTTTGACCGCACCGATCTCGGTAATTTTGCAGGTGGATGCGTCAAGTCCCGTCGTTTCCAAGTCAAACACAACAAACTCATCGTCAAAGCTTCCTTCATAAGAGCCAAACACCGCGCTGGCGCTGGCGTTGACGAAATAGGCTTCCATTCCGTAAATGACCTTCATCCCCGTTTTATCGGAAGCCAGCATCGCCTCTGGAAATCCTTGCACGTTGCCATGGTCGGTAATCGCAACGGCGGCGTGTCCCCATTTTTGTGCGGTTTTCACCGCAACGTCGGGCGGGATCAAAGCGTCCATCGCAGACATATTCGTATGTAAATGAAGCTCAACTCGCTTCTTCTCGGCGTCATCGGTTCTCGCCTTTTTGGAAATGATCGCAATATCGGTATAGCTCATATAGAGCTCATCGTCGTTGCGCTCGTTTTTGAGATATCCGTGTACGGCGATCGACATTCCGTTTTTGACAATCCCCGCCAATTCATTTGCTTCCTCGGGAAGCATTCCGTAGTTTTTTACGTAGATCGATGCATTTCCGTCGAAAAGTCCAAAGGAAACGTTGAATTTATCGCCCGTACGGTTGGCTTCCTTGGTAAAGGAAAACACTTCTCCCACAAAAACCACGTTTCGCGTCGATCTCGTCATCGATGCGATCAGGACGGGCGTAATCTCAAACGGCACACCGATCACGTACTGCGGTGCGGAAATATCAAAGCTGGACGAACCGACGGTAATCAATCCGTCGTTCTTCTTTTCGACCGAAGACTCCCCAAATACAGAGCCAAGTCGAGGAAGCTTTACTTCGTCGCTTTCCTCGCTGGCAGCAGGCTCCCCGCCGCGTTCCATCATACTCTGATATTGCTTGTCCGCGGCGTGGATTTGACGGTCCACCTGCGCAAGTCGGTCACGGTACGAGGAAGAATAGCTCATTTTCTGATAGGGATCGGTTTCAAGAATTACGTTGCGCCGAACCGAAAACTCGCTCCAGATGATGTTTTCAATCACTCTCGGCGTCATAGCGTCGTTCAAAAGATCAACACCTTCCACCGCAAAAGGAATGCGGACGGTCAACGTCTGATCGGTCAGCGTATAGTCGTAGTCTGAGAAAAAACCTCGTGCAACCACACCAATTCGTTCTGTTTCCTTTAAAATTTGAGGAATATAGGCGTCCGAAAACAGCTCCGCGGGATATTGCGGAAAGATCTTGAACATCGAAAGCTGATAGGATTCCGAAACCTGCTCTTCGATCGTATACAAATCCTCTTTATCCACAAGATACGGAAAGCCCGCATATACCTCCAAGAACCGTTTTTCCTTATCCAGTCTGGTTTTTTCAACCAAGCCGTCCTCTAAAATTTGGGCATAGGACTCCGACGGCGTATATTTTGCAAGCAATTCCAATAAAGTCTTCATTCCTATTCCCTCCTTTATTTTTACGTTTTTATTTTCTGAATTTCTTTACTTCTTCAATTAAGGTTACAACGATTTTGTCTTCGGGAATCTTTCCAACGATTTCTCCCTTTTTAATGAGAACCGCTTCACCTTTTCCGCCTGCGATACCGACGTCTGCCTCTCTGGCCTCTCCTGGACCGTTGACAACGCATCCCATAATGGCAACCTTGATCGGAATTGACATTAGTTTTTCTTGCTTTGCCTTGGCTTCAAATTCGGATACCAAAGAGATAAGATCGATTTTCGTTCGACCGCAGGTAGGACAGCTGACAATATCGAGTCCGCTCTGCCCGTCAACCCCCACCGCACGCAAAATTTTTCTTGCCGCGTCGATTTCTTCTACGGGGTCATCGGTCAGAGAAACGCGAATCGTATCTCCGATTCCATCGACCAAAAGCGATCCGATTCCAACGGCACTCTTGATCGAGCCCATTTCTTTGCTTCCCGCCTCGGTCACGCCAAGATGTAACGGATAAGCACATTTCTCTGCCAAGAGGCGATTGGCTGCAATCATCTGCGTCGGCGACGATGCCTTCATCGAAATTACGATATCCTCAAAATCCGCCGCTTCCAACAAAGAAATATGATACATTGCGCTCTCGCAGAGTGCCTCTGCCGTCGGCGCGCCGTATTTTTCTAAAATATGCTTTTCCAGAGATCCGCTATTGACGCCGATACGAATCGGAATCCGCTTTTCACGGCAGATCTTGCAAACCGCACGAACGCGCTCCGCGTCTCCAATATTGCCGGGATTGATACGGATCTTGTCCACGCCAAGCTCAGCACAGCGCACAGCGACACGATAATCAAAATGAATATCAGCAACGATCGGAATTTCCACGCCCTTTTCCTTCAAAAACGGAATCGTTTCCGCTGCCAAAAGATCGGGCACGGTAATACGAACAATATCGCATCCCGCCTGCTCCAAGGCAAGAATCTGGCGAAGCGTCGCGTCCTTGTCGTGCGTGTCGGTATTCGTCATAGACTGAATGGCAATCGGGTTTTCTCCGCCGATTGCCGTCCGTCCGATCTTAATTTCTTTTGTGTTTCGTCTGATCAGATTATAATTCATAAAAATTTATCCTAACCAAATAATTTAAAAATGTCCTTGACTGTAATCAATATCATAAAGGCAAAAAGAATCATAATTCCTATAAAATTGATGGCAGCCTCTACGTTGCGATCGATCGGCTTTTTTCGGATGCCTTCGATAATCAGAAACAAGAACCGTCCTCCGTCAAGCGCGGGAAACGGAATCAAATTGAAGACACCGAGATTAACCGATAGCACGGTAACGATAAACAAAAGCGATTGCAATCCGTTTTTCGCCGCATCGCCAACCACCTCCGCAACTCCGACAGGCCCTGACACCGCGTCCATTCCAAAACGTCCCGTAACAAGCCCCGCCAAGGAATCATACACCATCTTAACGTTGGATACCGAACGGAAGAAGGCGTGCTTTAACAAATTCGGCACAGTTCTCTGCTCGGCATACGGAATAAAATCGTAGTTGCCGAATACCGCACCCGAATCCGACATACTCGGGAATTCCACGTCCTCCACAAGAAGCTTTTCTCCGTCACGGAGTACGAGAATATCGATCGGCTCATAGCCTTGGTTCATAATCTCATAAACCATTTCATCGCCAGTATGAACGCGCGTATCACCGACCTTCAAAACTTCGTCCTCGACCTCCAACTTCTGCTTAGAAACAGCTTGCTCATCAAATTTCGCAATCGTCGTCGAGGCAAGCGTGCCTTGTGAAAATACGAGCACGGTCATCAAAATAAATCCCAACAAGAGATTCATCAATGGGCCCGCAAGAACGATCAGCATTCGCTTCCAAATGCTTTGGTTGCAAAAGGCGCCCTCCTCCGAGGACTCCTCATCTTCACCGACCATACTGACAAATCCGCCGATCGGAAAAAGACGTAAGCCGTATTTTGTTTCGTGCTTTTTAGAATGCCACGAAAAGATCGTAGGACCCATTCC
>JAGBSP010000033.1 GCA_017631855.1 Clostridia bacterium
CAAAGCAGAGGAGGAAAGCATATGAAGATCATTGCAGTAGACGATGAAAAAATCGCTTTGCAGGGCTTAATTTCATCTATACAAAAAGCTGCTCCCGATGCGCAGATATATGGCTTTCGCTATGCATCCGAGGCGGTCGAACACATGAGAAATGAATCTTGCGACATTGCGTTTTTGGATATTGAAATGAAAGGGACAGACGGTGTTACAGCCGCAAAAATGTTAAAAGAGATCTATCCCGATATCAATATTATTTTTGCGACCGGGTTCGGCTCTTATCGCGATGAGGCATTCGACCTTCACGCAAGCGGATATCTGATCAAGCCTATCACCGTAGAAAGTGTGAGGCGTGAGCTTGATAATCTTCGCCGCCCCGTACGAAAATCCAAAAAACTAAAAGCAATTGCTTTTGGTAATTTTCAGATCCGCTATGGCGAAGAACACGTGAAATTCAAATATCAGAAAACTATGGAAATGCTTGCTTATCTGATAGACAGAAAGGGCTCTATGTGTAGTAGCAGTGAGCTTATGTCCGTTTTGTTTGAAGATGATACCCATCAAAAGTATTACAACCAATTGCGCTTGGATCTGATAAATACTCTAAAATCCTTAGGCTGCGAATCGGTAATCGTTCAGGCTCGCGGTATGCTGGGCATAGCGGTCTCCGAGATAGAATGCGATTATTACGATTATCTGAACGGAAAAGAAGAGCTTGCAAAACTATATCATGGCGAATATATGGCACAGTATAGTTTTGCGGAGTTTACCAATGCCAGCCTGTATGCAAAATTGGTATCCCATCAATAATTTTGCTTTTTGTTTATTTCAAAAGGAGCAATAACCAATTACTCGGTTGTTGCTCCTTTATATTTGATGCCAAGCCTGTGAACGATTCGTTTCTATCCCACTTTCCGCGCTCGTGTGACCGTGGGGATGAAGGGATTGGAGGACAGCGTTTGTGCCATCTGCTCCATTACATTCTTGCGGACGATCTCGGCTCGGGAGACCGTCGTGGGTGTTGGCTCGAATATGCGCCCGCAATAAGGCTCGTCGAAGCTCTGCATAGCGATATATTCTCTATTCCCGATGCGGATGCTCGGGATTCTGCCATCCTTCACCGCGCTCCTGATCAGCTTTTCTCCAATTCCCATCATAGGTCGGCTCTTCTTCAGTTCTGCCGCCGCTTCCCTGATGCTGCGGATATGTGGAAGGTTGCCATTCCCTTCAAAGCCGAGGAGACGGTTGAGGGTAGGCGCGATTGCCTCCGCATCGGCGACCAGACGGTTGCCGTGGTAGGTGTGCGGAAGCTGCTTTGATTCTGCCAGAGCCGTAAGAAAGGATTCACCGACGGCTGAGGAAGGATCAAGGGATCTTATTTCTGAAACAATGCTCGGAATCGTTTTTATTCTCAACCGACCACCTCTCTTTCTCTGTTCGTTACGATATCGGCAATCAACTCGGCGGCACGACGCTTGGACGCATCGTAGGGCGTGAGATATTGCTCCGTGGTGCGTATGCTCTCATGACCGAACACCGCCTTGACCGTTTCAAGATCCGCGCCGTTCTCTACGAGGAGCGATCCGCAGGTATGGCGAAGTCCGTGGAGCTTTAGATGTCTTAGACCTCGGCGCTTTTCGTATTCGCTGCACATTTCCGTAGGCGCATATAGGCTGATCATATCACCGACCTCGTTCGTAAACACAAAGCCCTGCTCGTTCCACCTCGTGCCTGCTATTCTTTTCTGCTCGTTCTGCTCCGTCTGCCATTCAAAGAGTGCCTGCGCGTATATTTTCGAGAAGTACACGGTACGAACACTGTTCTGCGACTTGGGAGCTTTGAGTGCTTGGGGCTTGCCCTTCTCCTTATAGGCGCTTTTATTGACAGACAAGGTCTGATTCTTCAAATCAATATCCTCCCATTTAAGCGCAACCACCTCTCCGCGACGCAAGCCCATAAGAAGCGAGGTCATAAGCAATGCGCGTGTTCTCGGCGGCTCGTCGGAGAGACCTTTCATAAACACAGCCGCTTCGTGACGATCGTATGCCCTGACGGGTTCTTTTTTGATTTTGGGATACCGCACAGTTCCCATGCGGAGCTTGTTTTCTTCAACAAAGCCCATGCGGTGCGCCTCGGTCATCAGAGAGGAAAACACCGTGGCGTAACGCTTGACGGTCGATGCCGAGAGTGGCTTATCGTTATCCTTATCCGCACGCGCTCCGGGCGTTGTGAGATAATCGATCAATGCCTGTTGATGCCTTGCCGTGATATCGGATAATCTTATTTTGCCGAAGGACGGGACGATAATGTCCTCGATCACGGAACGGTAAAAGGTGAGCGTATTGGGCGAGAGATGCCCCTCAAGACTTTTAAAGTAATGCTCCGCGGCGAAGGTGCCAACCGTCATTCCAAAGGGATTTATAACATTTTTATTGCGCTTGCCGGGGATATAGAGTCCGTTGTGTACCGATGCCTCGAACAGCTCCGCAAACTCTTTTACCCCACGCTGTATCTCTTTTTCGGTAAAATCCTTCGGAGGCTTATAGGTTGCTGATATCAGCTCCTGTTTGCCGTCCTTCCAGCCATTAGATACCCTGACGCAATATGTGCCGTTCTTACGGCGATAGTATGATGCCATTTTTATACCTCCATCTTAGATTTTATGTAGCCCATCAGAGTACCCATCCATTTATAAATCTTGTTTTATCGGGCAGACGGCGGTTCTTGCCACCGTCTGCCACCTTTTTGAGAGCGTTACATTTTCATCTCAAAGGACGGTTCTTCTTCGTGTTCGTCCTCCGTCTGTTCGCTCTCATCGTCCGAGTTTTGACTCATGCCGAGCGCGATGCCAACCACCGCACCGACAGCCAATCCAAGCGCAGAGCCCATATTGCGTGCTTCCCTCTGCTGCTTTTCTTCCTCGGATTCATCATCGCTCTCAATGATGCTCGCTATATCCCCAAGCCCACGCGCGCCCATAAGAGCAATACCAATATCATGGGTGCTACCGTGAGTATGAGACGAATAAGCCATATTGCCTCGTCTCGACGAATTCTTCTGTCTATAACTGCTGAAGCCTTCGCGCTCGCTTTCCCAACCAGTTCTCTTGCTTCGTTCGCTATCTTCTTGATCTGCGCTTCTGCTGTCTGTGTCTGCTCCTGTGCCGCCCTTGCCATCGCCTCGGTGTACTTGCTCGCCTCCGCTGACAAAATCGCTCTTTGAGCCGTTAAATCGGCGCTCAGCGCCTCCATTCGCTCCACCGCCGCCATCAGCTCGTCCCAGTCCTCGACACTGATTTGTACCATTGGGATTTCCTCCGTCGGCTCGTCCTCGACGAGAGTGGGCGGTATATTCTTCGCCTTGAGCTTGTCCATATAGCTCTGCCCTGATCCTGAACTCATTCTCCATATTCTCCTTTCGGTATTTTTCTTCGTGCAGTTTAATATCACGCACTCGCTTTTCCGTACCGTCCTCACCTCGCAAAATATAAGTGATATATTTTCGCTCGGGTGTCCATACCACGTCGTAGCCGAGCTTCTTCATCTCACGCAGAAACTCGTCCTTGCTTTTACAGCGAGTCATGCAATGGTCGATGGCTACGCAGAGCTGTATCTTCCAGCTGTTGCCGTTCATCGCGGCTCGGTATTCCTTCGGACCGGGACGGGAGGATTTGGTGCGCGGATCGTATTTTTCAAGCACCTCAAGTCCGTGCGCCTGACATGTCTTATCACTCAGCTCACGAAGCTCGCCGAGGAAAAACTTATTGTTGTGAAGCTTGATACCGCTTTCAAGATCGTATGCGCATACGACCAAGTGGTTGTGTATATGCTGCCGATCTATATGCGTGGCGACCAACACCTCACGGTTTCCAAAGCCTCGGGCAAGCTCCATTCCGATCTCGTGCGCTTCCCTCGGTGTGATGTCCTCACCGACCTTGAAGGACTGCACGTAGTGATAGAAGCGAACGCCGTCGGGCTCGTGTCCGAACACCTTTTGCGTGGCAAGGAAGGACTCGTTTGCCATCTCGGGAACACAGTTGTAGCCCGATACGTATGCAAGCTGCTCGTCCTCGTCAAGTGTTTTGGACGGTTGCATACAGTAATTGATCACGCCCTTCTGTGCACTCGGCGTTTGCTTTTTCTCGGGAATACATTCAACGATTGCCATTGTTGTTTCCTCCGAGGGTGAGTAATATTTTTCGATAGACCGAAAGCAATTCGGTAAGGTCTATCACCGTCACTCTGCCCTGATGCGCAAGGCGTGTGAGTTGGTTTAAGTTGTTTCCCTGATAGCGAAGCTCCGAGTTCAGCTCTCGCAGGTCGCTGTTGACGATGATCTCACCGTTCAGGCACATATCCATTACGAAGTGCCGCATGGATGGTGCGACTGCCTCATACATTCGCTCTTGTATTGCGTATTTTTCTTCGGGCGTTACCCGAACCGTAATCGTTTCTGTTTGCGTTCTTCCCAATCGTTCACCTCTTTCTTAAAAGATATCGTTTATTTGTTTTCGTTTCTTTTGGCTTACCTTTTCTTTCCGCAAAGAAAAGGTAAGTGGGTTCGGGCTTCTGCCCGAGATGTCGGGGCTTTTATGCCACGACCGCGCGAGAGCAACCGTCGCCGATTTCGGCGGTGGATTGCCACGCGCTATGCTTGCCCCAGACGCAAAGCGTCGGGTAACGGCAGAAAGATAAAAACATATCCTTCTCCGTGTCGGCGTGTCGGCAAGTGTGAAGGCGAGAGCCCCTGTCGACGCTACCGACGCACCGACGCAATATTTCTTACGCATTCGTATTTTCTTCTCCGCCGTGAACACGGACGATCTTGATTTTCTTTCCCTCGTGGGTTCTGTAAAAGGAACACTCATATCCGAGAGAACAGAACTGTGCGTGTCCGCACAACAGCTTTTTGGATAACACCGCCGGGGAGATCACCACACCGCTGTGGGCTTTCATCAGATCAGCAAGCTCGGTGGCGCTTCCGCAGAACTCGTCCTTGCCGCTTTCAGTAAAATAATTGCTCACCTGATTCACAGTGGGATCTATCAATTTCACAAGCTTGGGATTTTCATCGCGCAGAAGCCAAGTGCAGCTCTGCTCCGAGAACACGAGAGGTATCTCCAAGGTTTTGATATCTCGGCCCGTGCAGAACAATGTTGCCGCATTCTCGGTGCGCTTGTCCCTCTGCAATATGAATGTGCTGTCTACCGCGCCCGAGATGCCTGTTGAGCCTGTGAGCGTATTGACGGGATCGTTCGCTCCCTGCTTTCTCAAATGGTGAACAAGAATAATGGCGATGCGGTGCTTGGACGCAAGTGCCTTGAGAACACCAAGCTCTTTATAATCGTTGGAATATAGATTGGTGTTGCCGCCAACGTCTGCTCTGATCTTCTGAAAGGTATCCACGATCACAAGCTTTGTGTTCGGGTTCACTTCCATAAATTTATCTATGTCCTCACAGAAGCCGTCGGCAAGAGTTTTGCACGTGACCGCGCAGTGAAGATTGGGCGTTCCCTCATCCGTAATATCAAGGAGTCTGCGCTGTAATCTCTCGTAGCTATCCTCCAAGGCGAGATACAGAACCGTGCCCTGCTTACTTTCATAATTCCATATAGGCTCTCCCTTCGCAATCATAAGCCCCAGCCAAAGCATCAGCCATGACTTTCCGACCTTCGCCGCACCTCCGATAATATGAAGTCCTTGCGGTATCAGTTCGGACACAACGAAGGGCGTAGACGCCAGCGGAGTGTTGACCAAGGTTTCCGCATCCATCGTTTCGAGTCCCGCAAGACCGAGAAATTCAAGTTGCTGCCGTCGTAATTCTTCGTCAAAGCTAAAATCTTTTTCTTCGTTCAATAAGCTACCTCCGTATTAAATTTTCAATGAACTGTGAGCCTTTGTCTGCGCACAACCAAGACTCGTGTTTGTCGACAATAAAATTTTATCATACCCCTTGACAAAAATCAATAGATAATATATACTATCTCTATCATTATCTATTTTGTTATCTATTGGAGTCGAATTTACAATTTGTTCAAAATCATATTTTTCTAAGTATTACAAGGCTTTTCAAGATATTTATCTGTGTTCGAAAAAATTTTTTTGATAAAATCCAAGAAAAAAATTATTTTTCAAAAACGTAAGTTCACAAGCGATTTTGAAATTTATTTGTAAATTTTTAAGCTTTTTTGTTCATAAAGGAGTGTTTTATGTCTCTTCCTCAAAAAAATCCTTTTCAGATCACCGCATATTATTCGGGCAATACTTGTATCATAGATGAGAAGCACAGCTTTCAGACCTGTGAGGTTCTATGCAAGCTCTTTAATTATAACGTTTTAGAGCTCGAAGATGTCCGAGACGATTTAAAATCTCTGCTTCAATCACTTCTATTTAAATTCGATAGAAACTACTACGCTTGGGAAAATTACGATAAAAATGCATATGATGCTCAAGCGCATTTAAATTTTGTAAAAGACCTTCTGCTCAAAATGCCGCTATATAAATATACAATAAAGCCAAAAGATCTAAACTACTATGACTTGATTCATTGCCTCAGCCATCATTCCAATATGTTCGATCATCAATACAATTCCCTTATGTCTGATATTGAGGATGAAGAGCAAAAGGAAAAAATGCGTCAGCGCGGTGTACCTGAGGAAACAATAAAACACATCTTTGAACCAACCGAAGACGACGATTATTATGACGATGATTTTGAGGAACCAGAAGATTATCTATTAGTGGAAGACCCCAAATACAGAAAGAAAGACTACGGGTTTTACGATAGCCATATTCTTCAATCGATCAGCACGCATAAAGACGATTTACGACATTTCCAGCCCGAATGGCATAACGACGATCTTGAGCTTAAGGATTATTTAGGTGCAGAGTTACTGAATACCGATCTTCGCAATTTGATAGAGCCTTATATCGAGTTTCTTGACACCATTATCAATCTTAATAAAACTTACGGCAGATTTCTTGATGAATACGTTCACTCCAAGAGTAGATATCTGAACGAAACAGAAATTGCAGAGCTCTTTGAAACATATATAAATGAACGTTATGGTAGGAAGATCATTACTCCCTGTGGAACAATGTCTTTGGTTTGTAAGACCATTAAACAAGGTAATAAACTCGTATGGTGTGATGTTTATACCTTCGATAGCCTATCAGCGTTCCTCTACTTTGATTTCTTCCGCGGACTTAGACAAGGATATATCCCAAAGCGTTGCGAGCATTGCGGTAAATATTTTCTTCTGACCTCGGGGCGCTATTACGATTTCTGCGAACGCGTTGTTAAGGGTACTAACGGCAAGACCTGCCGTGATATCGGTGCGCATAAGAAGTATGAGGAGAAATGCAAGAGCGATCCCGTGTGGCTCGCATATAACCGCGCGTACAAGGCACACTATGCAAGGCTTCTCAAAAAGAAAATGACCAAATCAGAGTTCCTGACTTGGTCGATATGGGCGGCTGAGTACCGTGATGCTGCTCTCGCCGGCAAGGTTCGTATTGAGGAGTATGAGAAGAAGATTAAAGAATAAGCAAATGTTTTTTGCGATTACAAACATTTCTAAACAAATTTCGTATTAAGCAGTTGACACGGTGGTATAATTGTGATATAATAATACTACCAAGTAAAAAGGAGGTTTAGATATGAATAACGCTATTTCTATTAGACCGTCAAAGGATATCCGTAATAACTATGCGCAGATCTCTACTCTGACAAGGAAAAATCCTGTTGCCATTACGGTTAACGGCAAAGAAGATACTGTTCTTCTCAGCCACCAGGATTTTCAAGATCAGCAGAATTATATTGCGGAACTTGAAGCAAAACTCGCCGTATACGCTCACTTGGCGCAGGCAATGGATGATGTAAAACTCGGTAGAGTACAAGATGCAGATGAGGCTTACGACGATATCATTGCGGAATTGGAGACCCTCGACTTATGAGTTTTAAGGTTAAGTTCGCCGATACCGCTAAAGAAGATCTTCGCAACATCGCCACTTATATCGCCGAGCAATCCAAGGACAAAAAAATTGCAATCAACTTCGTTAACGAGTTGAGAGAAAAAACAAAGATACTTGAGACCTTCCCCGAGTGCGGTGCTATCCCTGAAGATAGAATCATGAAAAACTTGGACTACCGTTTTTTAGTTCATAAAGAATATTTGATTTTCTATCATTTCAAAAAGCAAGAAAACACTTCGAATATATTGTCAATTTTCAATGCTAAACGTGACTATTCGAGGGTAATGCGGAAGTTCATCAAAAAATAAGTATCCAGCTGAAAAATGTACTTGACAAATAAACAAATTTGAGTTAAGATAAAAGTACCGAAGACCCTGACTTTTGTATAATGCATAGGAATTCAGTGCATAGTGTTGGTGCATAGTGGGTATCATTCTGCACCAAAGTACATTGGAGGGGTAACACGAAAATCGCCAAAAAGGCGTCAAAAAGCGTAAATACGGCACGATATTCCGAGATAAGGAACGATAACGGCTAAAAACCTTGGTGCAAAAGCCCGTTGGGGTGGTAGAGGCCGCAAGTTCAAGTCTTGTCACTCAGACCAAAAATCCGTAAGAATGTACAATTCTTGCAGATTTTTTCTTTTGTTTTTGTTCACATTCAACACATTTCAGGCCTTTTTCCTTTTTACAACCTTTTTAGTACATACAAAGTACATACAACCAAGGGTATGTACACGATTTAGGAAAGGTATGTACTAAATCAATGCACAAAGTCCGAAAAAGCCTTATAAATCAAGGAGTTCCAGCTTTTCACCTCTACCTTTCGTGAAGGTAGAGGTTTTAACTTGCGACCTCTACTAATTTTTTCATGATAAAATTTATTTCTCATTGACGCAATTTTTTTGCGTGGTGAAGGCTTTTCATCAAAATCAGGAAATAATTGTTCAGACATCTTGCTTTCGATTCCCTGTTCCCTTTTATAAAAAAAGGTGACTGTCCTTGCCGAGTTCTTCTCGGAAATACAATCACCATTCTTTTTATTGTAATGTAAGATTTAGTGTATTCTAAACTCATCTAATAGCACTGCTGCATTTTCAAATCTAAGATCAACAAGGGTTTCCAACATGTTTTCATACGATGTCGATAATTCCTCATCTTGTTTTATCTCATCATGGTAATTCAAAAATGCTACAACTGCAAAATTATCTATGAGTTTTTCCACCTCTTTAAAATCGTCCTTATCGAACAATTCTTCTTTTGTGTAAGCTTGTAACGTAGAAGATACAGAAGTTAGAATATGGGGAAGCAAATCGCGATAATGCATTTTATATATCGTATAAATAAAATACTTGAAATTGTATTTACCATACTTTTCAAACATTCCATTCAAAAACTGAATATCAGTAAACGTATAACCAGTCTTTACTTCGCTCCAAACTCCATCAAAATCACCGATTGAAAGAATTAACGCTCTATATAGTTGATGTTTAACACCCACTGTACTAACCTTCGAATTAATGTTTTCTTCCAATTCAAGCAATATTTCTTGACATTGTTTTCTTAACTTAAAATCGTTGTGCGAACTAATGTATTTGAACAATAAGGCATGGAATGTCTTTAAATAAAATTCAATTGCCTCATGCTTGAAAATTGAAAAATCAATCTGCTCAAACATTATTTCAAATACTTTAGCTGAGTTTTCAAACAAGGCATCACCTAAATAACTTGACACCTGCATCGCAGACATAAAATTAAGTATATCGGAGTTTCTGTATTGCGGCCTCTTTGAATTATAAACTCTTAGTATGCCATTAAGAAGTTCTTTTAGAACAATATCCTTACCGCTTTGCAGGCAAACTCCCGTATTTACTATGTTACATAGTGTATTTAAATCATGCTTGTTTATATCAAAATCAGTTAGATCTGCACAATCTTCTCTAAACAAGTACTTTTCAATATACTCTTCACGGTGGCTGACATACCCCTCAGCCCCCTCCCGGGACAACCGATAATCAATGCCCTTAAGTTTTGGAGTAAGATTAGGTATAAATTCATCTGCTTCATCTTTATAATGCTCCATCATGTAATTGTAATTGAAAAGCTGATGCTGATATTCATCAAAAGAAAGAGCAACTATTGTGTTAAACAGAGCTGTAGCTAAAGATTCATTTGTTTTAAGATACCCTTTGGTTACATAAAGTAGCCTTCCACCTATAAGCCCATTTTGTCCATTATAACAAATAATTCTTAATATTAATTTCTTTATTCGATTCTTTAATTCCAAACCCAAATCCGAATCAACTTGTCTAAATAAGATAAATAAATATCCATACTCGAACTCGAAATTCTCATTTTCAAAGATGCTTTCAATACCATCCAACCAAAACTCACAATACTCTTCTCTTCTGCTTTGTTCCAGTTCCTCCTTGTTCAATGCAATGGATATCAAGATTATCATATACTTGACATAAACAAACGGCAAATCCACCTTTTCAATCTGTGATAATATTTGATCGATCTTCTCGTTTATGTCATTGACGGAAATGTTGTTGAGGTTTTCAAAATCAGTTGACATAAGAAAATCTCTAATGAGTCCATCTATAGTGTTTTTAGGCTTGTTGTGTTCTATATTTGCATCAACTATCTTTTTTGCTTCACCTGTAACAACCGGAGATATCGAAATGGTCCTATGATCCACAATCTCAACCTCAGATGTCCGTAAATCCATTTTCTGAATTTGAAGATGAGCATGGGCGTTTGATTCATCATTAGGATACAAAGAATACAGATAGTCTAAAATTTGGTGACACCGCACCTGAGAACGAGAATCAAGTTGCATGTGAGAAACATATTCTTGAAGAGTAAATTGCTTTTTAAATTCTCCTTCATATCGTCCTTTTAAATTAGGCACACCAACTATTGCAAATATAGTCGCTTTAAGGGCATTAGCTTCATCGCCGGGGTTTAAAGTTACGTACCGATCAATATCCCAATAAATCAATTCTATGCTCGTGGCCAAATCCAAAGCATATCCTGGGAGTTCTTTTTCAAACTCAATTCCTATATCCGCTATTATCGGGAACAATGTTATACTATTTGACTTTTCCAATATAGCTTTCTTAACAAGAAATGCAAATTGGTTGTATTCAATATTTTCATGAATAGCACTCTTAATAACACTCAAAATCTGACTGCGCAAAACATAAACAATGTCGCCCAGAAGCACTGGAAAATGTCCTTCTTGTGAACCAGCAAACCACATTACAGGAATAGCATAATACCTTTTTGATGTGCCTTTTTCCAGGAAATTAATTTCTATTTCACCAACATCCTTTGAATTCTGTTTTACAAAACAAACAACAGCGTTATTGATAAAATCAATCGCCCAACTCAAACCTATCCAAAAATTCTGAGTGAAGATTGAATTCAAAAAATTCCCGACATGCAACGAATCGGTAGAATGCCCATAGCTCTCCGCATTTTTATTCAATCCATATTGATATCCAACAGAATCGATTCCACTATCATAAAACATATAGCTATCCGGCACATTAAATTTTGTAGTCCAAAACTTTGTGGCTAAATCACATGTTTCGTGCGGAAGATTTTTGGTCAACTTGTAGGGTGTCATGTCCAATGTGTTTTCAAAAATTTCTTCTGCGATCCTTCTTGTGTCATGATTGGTCGATGAAAACTCAACCATTTGCTTTTTCCAAAACATAATAATCCAATCTTTAGAGACCTCAGACATCAAATATATTGGAGTTAATAGAGGATTTATTCTTTTGCTTTTTTGATAACACATTATCTTGTCATCGTTCAAAACGCTATCGATATAGTATGCAAGAATAAGGCATGCCATTTTACCTGTTTCAAAGTCATACTCTTTATTTTTTGCATAGTCCGAGCATAATTTGATTATCGCATCAGATTTAATACCAGATTCCTTATATAGCTCATTCTTAAATATAATTCTGATTATTTCTGCTCTACCAGCACCTTGAGGTTTTAGCGAAAAATACGGTTCCGGACTAAAATAAAGCACCTGCGCTTCAAATGCATACAAATTTGTAATATCAATAAAGCGCTGTAACATGTCCTTTTCGATAAGATTGTTTTCCTGCTCCTCAAAAAAAGAAGTACAGAATCTTGATTTTACCAGTCCAATAATTGTTTGTTTAGTCCATTTGTCAGGAAGATTTTTAGAAAACAAGAGATTATATAAAAATTTATCTCTACTTGTTTTTGTGAATATCTTATTAGATATCCAAATTTGATATCTCCTATAACAGCACCTTCCGAATACCTCTATTTTATCGAATAATTGCGAATATACGCCCCTACATAAATCAAATTCTCTATCAATATTTTGCTCAAAACAAATATCTTCAAATATATCGTATTTCAAACGAACTGTGCCATTGTTTTCAACAATAACATTTTCAGAAATTAATGCTCTCAGCACTTTTTGATTTATGCTTTCATTAGGAACTCCCAACGAAAAAGTTTTTGCTCTTTCAAAGACTATTTTATTTATCTCATCAACAACATCGTTAAACAAAACATCATATTTCGAGGTTTTATTTCTTAAGCAAATCGCGTTTTCCCAAATAAGAGCCCTAAGTTTGTTTTCATCTGTTATGCTCGAATAATCAGCAACATTCTTGACGATCAAGTTTATATAAAATGGCGAACCTAACAAATCAGAATAACGCTCTTCTTTTCTAAAAGAATCAATTATTGGATACTTTTCGGCTATTTTATTCAGCTCTTCCGCACTCAATCTATCAATCAATACCGCCTCTATTGAATATTTAGAATCAATTGCAAAGAATGCGGTTGCATCACAACTTCTACATGAGGTTATAATTTTTGCGTTAGGATATTTTGAAACTAATTCATACAAAGACTGTAATAAATCCAATTTTGATTTGCTAGCATCTGCTATAAATTCCAAAGAATCAATGAAAAATATTACTTTCCTTTGATTTAAATAAGCAAGAACTTCCGAAATATTCAGATGCCAAATATCATCAATGTCTGTTTCTTCTACAAATCTCTCAGCTCTTGCAAACAAAAGGCACGCTTCATCTTCAACAACCTTTTTGCACACAACGGATTTTCCACTACCGGCTTCACCACGAACACTGATAAATTGGCTTTTTGATGTTTTTATTTTTTCAACGATACAAGTTCTATCAATTTCATACTCGTTGTTGATAAAAGTGTCGATTCCACTCAAACCTATCGCTTTGCTATTTTCAAACTCAGTAGCAAGCTTAGTTGATAAATCATAAACTTTCTTGTTATCGCGTTCCAACAAATCATATAATGCTTTTTGAAATTCAATATCAGACATTGCTCGAGCGACGATTTTTTGTGTAGTAATTAAATGTTGGGCCTGTTCAAAATCAAATTTCCCTATCCTTGAATCACCAGCATAATCCTTCACATCATCGATGGTATCGTTGTGCAAAACAAAAAAGTACACTTCTTTGATATCAGACACATACTCTTTCTTTCCGTTTTTGATATTTTCCAAAGTATCTTTAATTTTTGTTGGTACATTTTGAACTGTACTAACTTGCACAAAGATTTGCTTATCTCTAGATAAAAGATCTACATACGGGTAATTGGGTATTTTTGTATTTAAATTTTGAAAAGACTGTCCAAACCAGAGTGCACAGACTTCTATAGCAAAAAGTTCAAACAGCTTTGCAGAATCAAATAAGCCATTTTTATTACATAATTTAATTTTTGATTCATAAGCAGCAATATATTCTGTTATGTATGAAACTCTTTCTGCCGATTCCATCATAATACTGTCCTCCTTTTTACTTTGCTTTAGACCTGATTTTAGATTAATATACCATTACAATGATCCACCTCATGCTGAATGATCTGTGCCGTCCAGCCGGTGAAGTTTTTCGTGCGCGTTTGCATTTCCAAGGTCTGATATTGTACCTTGATGGTCTTATAGCGTTTGCACTTACGGGGGCCGCCGAGAAGCGACAAACAGCCTTCCTCGGTGTCGTATGCGCCGTCCTTCTTGATGATCTCGGGATTGAGCATCACCGTGTACGTAGGTGCTCGTCCACTCTCATCGAAAAAGGCGATGATGCGCTTGCGCTCTCCAATCATATTTGCCGCCATGCCGACACAGCTTTCTCTGTGCGCCATCAACGTATCCAGCAAATCCTGTGCGACCTGCAAATCTTCTTTCGCTGCGACCTCCGACTTCCCTGCAAGGAAAATGGGATCATGCATTAACTCTTTAACCATCTATTATTCCTTCCATTTCAACATTTGTGCGAAATACAAAAACGTTGACACTAAACCCAACGCCAACAGACCTATAGAACAAAACGCTACAATCAAGCACCATGTATCCGAAAGTGGAATCATACTAAACACTAACGGCAAAATGATATTAACTATTGAGAAAAGAACAAAAATCGCCAATCCTAATTTCATTCCCTTAGGTTTCTTAAGGCTCTTCAAATCCATTTCATAACGTTGTTCTTCTATATCCAACATTAGAGCCTGTGTATTTGCATTCAAGCTTTCTTGCTTAGCATTTTCATACCATTCTCCACGAATTGTATATTCTGATTCTTCAAAGTATTCAGAAAATCCCCAGCGAGCATACATTGCATAGAAATGGAACGCAAATGAATCCTCTCCAGTCTCTTCGAGCAAATCAACAGGAATCATTTGATCATTGAAATCACATTTACCTTTACGAAGTCGATCATCAAATTTTGCTTTGTAAAGTTTAGCTTTGTTCCAATAAGGTAATAGTGTTTCGTATTCTATGTAATGTGGTTCATTTTCATCATATATGTTTTCCAATTCACATCCGGATACAAAAGCATCTGAATTTTCTTGGATATAGCAAAGCGCATCTGCCTCATCCATAGCAGTCTTATACATATTGCGCTGCTCCATAAACATAAGGTTCTTGAAATGTATTTCGGACAGCTTGTTTTTGCAAGATTCACGTTCTTGGTTAATAGATATTAACTTGGTAGCAATACATCCACCTAAAATAGCCACAAAGCTTGCTGATACACCCGCGATTGCAAATAATAACGAAGAAATTTCGTTTGTCATCTGTTACACTTCCTTAAAGATCTTCTTTATAAAATATAAATCCCTTATGAGAATTCTTCTCGATTTCTCTATTAATAAACTGCACCTCCTCTAAAAGTAACCGCTTTGTAACGATCGTACAATTACCATCTTCACTGATTTCAGGGAAATCAAACACCCCTGGCCTTAATGTAAGCACATCTCTAGGGGTATGATCAACTCCTCTGCTAGCAATAATTATAGCTCGATTAGGCGAAATTGGGCAAACATCATAAAGCGGTAAGCGAAGGTGATCACCGATAAATACGAGCGGATAGCAATCACCAAGTATAAAATCACCTTCTTTAGGTTCTACAACAATAATATACTTACCTAACAATGAGTTGGTGTCACGTAGCATAAACCATTTAATAGGCGGATCAATCTCTGTATGATTTGCCACATCCTGAATTGACCGGCATTTCACCAAATACCCCAAATTGCGTTTCCAAAAATCCTCAAGATCTTCATTTCTTTGAAAGTACTTGTAAAAACCTTTGAATTCTTTTGATGCTTTATCGCTAAATTGCTCTTTTGCATTTATATTCCTAAAAGACATAATAGCAAAAAACAATTTAATAGCGCTATCTTCTTCCTCTGTAAGCTCAATTTTGCGCTTATCAAGAAACTTTACTTTGATTAATTCAGCAACTTCCCTCTCATATACGGATAAATCATATTCTATTTGAACGGGCACATCCGCGTAATTTATTTCATCACGATAAAGATTTCGCTCCATGAACACTTCGCGTATTTCACATTTTGAAATAGCTTGGGATTCCTTATCGTAATAACAAGCTACCTTTCTATCACTGTCGCAGGCAAAATTACGCAAAATAAACTGCGGTATGTAATGATGCCGTATAGGTTCTTTTCGCATAATTCTCCCTCCTTAATGATTTTAAGTTATCTTCCGTACTTTTCAAATATTTTATCAGCTCGATCTCTCGTGAAAAGCCACTCTTCCGGGATTTTATCCGTCGTTCCATATGCCTGCGCGGTTGGACCCCACGTATGCTCCATATGCAAAACAGTATCACCGCAACCACCTCTTGCCTTTCGCAAGACTTCAGCTATTTCACTTGGAGTAGCCAAATACATCTTCGGCAGTTGCAAATCATTCACATTTTCAAACTGCACAAGACAAAATATGGTCTTTTTGTGGTGCTTGTTCAGCCATTCGTCAATCGCCTCGTGATAAGTACGTCCCTTCTTAAAGCTTTGGGTTAATCCCCAACCACCGTCTTTGCTACCTTTAACTGATATTTTGAGCATCTCATCCCCACGGCTTGCTATCAAATCATACTCGGGTTGATCTGCGCCATACTGCACAGAAACATCATATCCATATCGTGCAAATTGAGCTGCCGCCATTCCTTCGGCTGCAACACCTACATGCCAAGAATTCATTATCGCACCTTCCTTATTTCACAATCTCATATTCCCAATCGATGATACCGCCGAACTCCTTGACGTTGGTATATCCGAGCTTGACAAGCTCCTCGGCTGCAATTTTGCTTCTTCTACCGCTACGGCAATAAACAAGTATTAACTGATTTTTGTCTGGGAGCTCCTTCTCGGCGCGTTCGGCAATTTCATATTCGGGGATCAGTATTGCGCTGGGGATATGCCCCTCATCGTATTCGGACTGCGTTCTCGCATCAATGATGATATATCCGCTCTCGCTATCCATCAACGCCTTCGCTTCCGCACCGCTGAACTGATCATAGGATGCAGAACCTCCATCCGAGCATCCAACGCATCCCAACGGCAACGCGAGGGTGAGAAGCATGAGCAAAAATCGTTTATTTCTTTTCAACATATATCCTTATACCCTCCGAAGCAAACTCCGCAGTTCCTTCACCGTACTTGTCGATGTTCTTCTTGAATCGCTCATCGACAACGTACATCTTGCCAAGCCCTGCAAGGATCTCATCAGTACAGGTGTAGTAGTTGGCGGTGATATGTGCCTGAAGCTCGGCTACAAGTGCCTGTGCTTCGGTAGAATCGGCACTCGCACCGCTCGCCTTGCACGCGGCAAACTCAGCAAAGATCGCCATCAAGCCGTCATTTGCCTCTGCCCACTTCTCTTTTGTATAGTTATTTGTCTTCTGCTCGTGTTCGCGATAAGCATCGGTGTTGCCCCAACGAGAGCGAGCTTCTGTTTTATAATCGTTATTCATTCTTTACCTTCTCAAAAAGCATTTTATTTTAGATATTGTTCTGTTCTCCCATAAACTTAATTGACATTAATTTCTCGTACAATTCTGGATTGTTTATGACAATAATTTTCAGCTCATTAACAGCTCTAGTAAGTATTTGATATAGCATTCCTTTTAGACTGTAATAATTCTTTCTTGCTACCAATCTATTATTGTCTGCATATCTAAAATTAGAGTCCATTGCAAAAACAACCCTATCAAATTCTTGGCCTATTACACCATGTGCTTTTTGTTCACAAAGACATGATAGTGAGTCAACCGGTTCCGAAGAATACTGCGATGGTGTAAATGTTATAGCCTTCCACTCACCTGAACAATCCAGATAGTTCAGATAATCTTGAGCATCGCTAACATTACTAAAATACTCTATCGTTATACCTTCATAATCCATATTATCTTTACTACTGCCAAATTCCATCATATTGTGAATAAAAGAAGCCAACTTTTTATTGGTTCTAATCTTAGTAGTTAATTTGCGTATTTTTGATGTGTTTTGAGGATAAAGTGCCATTAAGTACTCATGGATATCTTTTTTCTCATTATCCTTAAAATATTGTTTAGTATCATATGAAAATATTGTGGCAATTTTTTGATCGTACATATATTGAACAAAAGAATCCAGCTGATGCTTTCGAATGCGATGAGCTTCATCCACCACAATCAAATCAGGTTTTTTTATTACAGGATTAAGGTCTTTGGCCTCGAGCACACTTACACATTTAATCTTCCACCTATAATTCTTGTTTAACTCCCATTGTCCTTCATTTAATGTAGCGCAATGCAACACCAACACGGATTTTTTGCACTCTTGATACGTTTTCGCAATGTCATATGTAAGCAATGTCTTGCCGGTACCTGCATCGGCAGATATACAAAAAAACAAATACTCACCGTTATCTATCGAGGTCAATATCTCCTTCTTTTTCTTTGCTTGATCTGGCGTTAGGAAATACTCACCGGACATAAAACGGTCCACCTTGTTAAAAGGAGAAACGAGATAGTTTGAAGGTTTGAAAAGCTTGTCTGGATCTAACTCAAAATCCACATTTTGATTAGCTAGCGCATCAACTAAATGTTGAGGTTCAACATTCTCAACACAATTATTTTCAGCATCATAACAATAAAACCCATCGTCCTCAATATACGTATATATTTTTAAAGGCTTTTCCAGAAATTTTAGATAATAATGCTGTTTATGCATTTGAGTAATGATGGTTTCAATTTTGCTTTCTTCAGGCAGCTTGCCTTTTAGCTCAATATTCACAATATAGTCTGTTCCGAATCGAAGCAAATCAAACTCGTTGGCTATTTGAGGTATTGAAAATCCGACATAGTATCCATCAAGAATTCGAAATGGAGCCGGCATATCCGCAGACAACAACTCGCACAGTTTCCTCAAAGACACAACTTCATTCTTTTTCAAAAGCAACTTTGATTTGTCTATCTTTATTTTCCCTTCATAATGCGCTGCATGAGTTTGACAAACAGAAGGTAAATACTGCGGTTTCATATGCCTCACCCCATTTCATGATAATTTTATTTCACCGCCTTGATATATTCCCTTAAATACTTGTATGGGAATGGGATAACCGTTAGTTGCCCATTCTTAACAAACGAAACGCTCATAAGTGGTAACAATTGTTCAAAGAAGTCGGGAGCATCCTTATATTTGACAATTCGTCGAATATTGGTTGAATGACTAATGCTATTACGCATTCCCTCTCCTATCTCACCTACAAAGTAGTATGTATCTCCCCCTTGTTCAAAACACTTGATGTCCAAACACGAAGTCAAGAGTTCATCTCGTTTGCTTCTACCACGTAGTTTATTGTTTCCTTCCAAAAGTTCTGCATCTATTGCAAAGAGTTCCGGTAGCGTTATCCAATCAGTTCCCTTTATAATATTGATTTTACCGTCGGAATTTTTCAAAATACCTTGAACATCTTCAGATTTTGCCTTAGCATTCTCAAAAATCTCCACACACTCATGGTACTGATCCATATTGAAAAAGTCCAACTTGGATTCTGTAAAAGTAAAGCTACCATCGGACTTGATATTCATAAAGAAATACCTATTTACGCCATTATCGCACTTTGTGCATCCAAAGCAAAAATCCTCTTGATAGCCAAGTGCATTCCAATCGAACAATGTTATTTGACCACTTAAAATATCTTTTTTGATAAGTAGTTCATGAACGATTGTAGAGATTGCAAACTCGCACTTTCCGGAAAAATCTTCAAATGTTATATGCTGAACAGCCGCATCTTCATGCTTCTCTTTATAGGGATCTTCTATATCCTCATAGTATGCTGCATTGTGAATAACACATATATTCAAAGATCCTTTGGAAACGCGCTTTCCAACTGTGGCTTTTACGCCATATTTTTCAAGAAGCTTTTCTGCTACATCACGACAAAATCTATCCGAATATTCGTCACCTATCTGATCAACTATTTTAATATTTTGTGCCGAAAGCATCTCTTGGATTGCTTTCAAATTTTCTTTTTGAGCTCTCCTCGAATAATCAAGTGCGGTATATTCTTTAATTGTGTCAAATTCAATTGATGCAAGTCCTGCGAATTCCATATTAAAGTTTGACACAACGGATGCAAGCATACCTACTTTGCTTTTACGATATTTTCTTATGTCCTGAAGATCAACAAACGGAATATCTGTTTTCTTACCATCAAGCTGACGCATGATAAAGGCAGGCTCATCATCTTCTTTCAGCTTTCTTCTTAGTGTACTCTTTCGAGAAAATACATACTTGGGATACTCCTCGAATTTTCTGGCACCAAACGTTATTTTCTTTCTGAGCAGCTCAGATGTGAAGGTATGCATAGACATACAAAGCTTCATGTCTTGAGTAATACGCAACTCTAAACACGGAACTTGCCAAATGATATTTTTCTCCGATTTTTTATCATGTCGCAACCATTCGTTATGGAAACAATAAAAGTGTCCGGTAAGATTGTTGCATTTCAAAAACTCGGATTTTGGGCTGCTCATGCTATTCAACAAAAGCTGAAGGACTTCACTTTCTTTGAGCAACGATGCGTCCTCTTTTGAGAACGTAATTTTTTCTCCTTCCTCGTGTGAATCAAAGGTTCGCTTCAATGCATCAAAATTACCATCATTACGATTCATTAAAACAAGAAAAGTTCTTCCTCTTTCAAACAGAACTGCGCGAACTGAATCGTTCAAGAATGGTGCATCAATTATATATGCTCCATTTTTGAAATATTTATCGTCAGTTTTTACACGAAATACATCATACTTTTCGTTGAAAGCCGATATGTCTACCTTAAAAATAACTTGATTCGTTCTAATCGGCGAATTCATTTATACACCTCTTTATCATATCAAATGCTTTATGGATGGGTTGGTTAGGATTGTTCGAATCGATCAACGAAGGAATTTGCACAACGGTTATATCTCCATAACTCGTCCTAATCGGCTCGGCAAATTGCTCAGACACTACGTTAATTACGATGATACATTTTGCATTACAAGTATCTGCTTTCGACTTGATTTTCTTGAGCATTTCCTCAGTACCAAATCGCGTTCTCTCGTGCCAATTCTTAAAGTCAATGAAAATATCAGTGTTTTCAATCTTATAATCGAACATCTCAAACACTTCGGAATCTTCGATTTCTGTCAATTTCAGTCTTAAATAGCTCCAAAGCAAAAATCTTCCGGCCATCTCTCCCAACGCACCCTTGTAAATGTTGTTAAACAGCGGTGGAGAAAGAATAAAATCATTATAATCGAATGTAGTTGCCCATCCCTTACATTCAAAGAAGTTTCGGAGACTTTGATTTTTCATCAAAAGATCCAGCTTGGCTGTAGACGATGAAACTTCGTACGGGTACTCTTTTGTTTTTCCGAAACTAACAAGAACTTTATTGTAATCCGACTCCTGATTATAATAAATTGTGTTCATTGGTTTCGGTAATTTTACATACGTATTATGTGCCATAAAGCTACAGCTTTCTTCCAACGATGACAGTGTTGGATGCTGCAACGTGTACTCTCTAAGCATCTTCCACTGCGCCATACGAGACTCCGTCCAATCTTCTCGCAAAACGTTATTGATCATCTTGTTTACGCGAACAGACAATAACGATGCCTCATCAGCAAAATCTCCACCAGCATAAGCTTTTCTATGTTTTTCAATATGAGCAAGCAAAGCCCTAAACTCGGGATTCAAAAGTCTGTTTCCGTCATCGATGTCAAAATCAATGCTTTCGGAAATACGATAGTCCGCAAAAACATAAACTGTTTTTCTCTTTTGATTTGTTCTACAAATACGACCAATTGCCTGAATTATAGTACGAGTAGACATTAAAACCACACTTTTAGTATCGTAAACCGATTTTGAGTCATCCCAATAAGGATGTCCCGTCAAAAATGTCTTAAATGCCTTTTTGACATGTTTTTTTGTTTCTTGTGGTGAAAGTTCAGCCCACTCTTGCAAAAATTCTACATAATAAAGATACTTTACGAAGTCCTCATCTGAAAGATTTTCACTTAAATTCACAAAGATATTCGTAGGCTTGTCCAGATAGATCGCGTCAAAATCTTTTTCCCCTCTCGATTCTCGATCATTGCTACTTACCAATTGACCAATTAAATTTTGAGGAATGCCATATTGCAAGTTTTGTCCTGCACCTATTGTTTGATATACAGAAATAACAAACAACTTTTCACCATGCTGCAACCTATCAATGATTAGCTCTTTGTTAATGTCAAATTCTTCGCCATCTAACAAGCAGACAGTATTTTTGTCAAATTTCTGACCTCTTTCTTTATGGATAAACTTGAATATTTCATATAGCATATCCATATCAAGATACATATCGCCCGGACGAGGATGTTTGGTTAACACACACAGAAAAGACTGAATGTCGTCATGGCGCACAAATTGCTTATATGCCATAGCAATTCTAAAATATCTCTCTTTATTGTAATTATTCTTTTCTTGGCTCAGTGCCCTCTCTACTTTATCAAAAATATGTTGTGCAAGCTCAGTGTCGTTGAAAACGCCTTCCCATATTTTTTCGTGATAGACTTCTCCCAAAAGTTGAACATCAATCTCAACATCCTTATATCCGGAAATCGATCTTTCAAATTCAGTTCTGAGTCTACTCCTATCGGATTCTCTCACAACATTATATTTTGTCTGCATCTTTGCTCGCAGATACTTATAATCGAAGTTTCCAACAACAGTAGGAACAGATGCTGTGGCAGATATTCCTATTACCTTAGCTTTTTCGCAAAATCTCAAAAGGATTTTTTCAGGTGTCACCTGAAAAGAATACATCATGATTTTTGATTGCATATCATGCGCGTAATCATCTTCAAATGCATAATAACGGAATCCGTTTTCATAAAATGACAAATCAAAGTCCGCATTCTCTATATCGCCCTTCGGCTTGTGCGAAGAAATAAGAATTTGTGAAGTTATGTAGTCAATATGCTTGTCACTTAAACGGAATTCAGCCAAAATCGAACGGATTGCTGATTCCAACGAAAACTCATCTTCTCCCGGTTTTCTTCGTTCTTCTCTGCACTGCATATAGTTATATGCAAGCATATTTATGCCGCCCGAAAAATATTTTATAAAACCTCTTAGTTTACCAAGCATCACTTGGATATTCCCATCCTCACTACTCGGCTTCTCGGAAGAAAACTGTATAGCATTTATTCTCTCAGTCGAGTCGCTGACAGTTGTGATATAGGACTTATTTCCGTCCAAAATTGCATGGAACTGATGGTCTTGGAACAAAAAATTCCGTGATTCAGCATCTTCGTTGCTTACCGTCTTATGACTGAATTGCAACGAATACTGACTATGAATAGCATCAGCCTTTTCTCGTATGTTGTCAACGATAAACTGAAGGTTTGAGTGTTTATAATTGTTTGCAGCCTGACGCTCTGTCCATTTTTTAGACGGTGCGGTCATTGCTTTCGGAAACTCGATAGTATGCAAGACGGAATAGATATCGTTAAACAGTTCTATATAATCGATTTTTTCTCTAAGTCCGTTGGAAATAATATTTCTCAGTATAGTTTCCTTGGTGGCATCAAACTCATCAATAAAAATGATCGCATTGTCGATTATTTTTGAGTTATAAAACATATACGACGGTTCTACAATTGTAGCATTTCTCGCAAGGAATTTATCCATACTCATAAATATGATTTGCTTATCACTCGTAAATACAGCCGGATACAACTCACCCAGCCACTGCCACTTTTCATCTGTCTTTATCGCATAAATTCGGTCTTTTACAGTTTTAAATTCGCGCGCCAAAATCGCCTGCACATATCGCCTAAATGCAGGTTCAGATCTTCCCATCAAATTTTCTTTGATGCTCGCAGCATAAGGTCTCAAGCTTTTTCCACCCGCGTTCTTTTGAGATTCTCTTAGGAAGCGAACATCGTTTCTCATTGCTTTGAATTCATCCGTTTTTCGAATTTCAACGGGAATTCTTTTTTCAAGTTCTTCTGTCAGATATTGAATTACACAATCGGCGTTTGAATCTATGAAAAGAAACTTTTCCTTAAACTCAGCTAAATGGCCGCCTTCTCTAAAGTGCTTCTCTAAATCTTCTTTAGGAAGATTCTTTTTCAAGGTGGTTACAAAGAAGAATTTGCGCTCAGCATTGGCTTCTTCCATAGATGCCTCGTATATGTATTTCAATACATTATAGGTTTTGCCAAAACCCGTAGGCATATCAAGCAACAAAAGCCCATTTTCAATTCCGTTAGAACAATAGTCCTTTATAGCTGTGTACATAAATTCTCCTTTTTCGTTTTAGAATCGTCTTGTGATTTCCTTTAATATTTCTTCGTCTGCTGGGCAGAACTCGTAGTTCGATATCTCGCTCGGCGTAATCCATTTGATATCGTTATGCTCCAACTTCTGTGGCTCGCCCTCGGTAATGGTCGCGGTAAAGAGCGTCAGATGCACCATCAAGTCGGGATATTCGTGGATAACATCCATAAACTCATCACCGACAGAAAGAAGAACATTTAATTCTTCCTTGCACTCTCTAACGAGCGCCTGCTCTTTCGTCTCTCCCTGCTCAACCTTGCCGCCAACGAATTCCCATAGGAGTCCTCGCGCCTTGTGCGCCGGGCGCTGGCAGATCATAAATTTATCGCCCTGCCAAACGAGAGCAGCTACTACCTCAGTTATTTTCATATTTCCTCAATCCCCAAACTCTTCAAGTACTGATATGTACCGTCATAAAATTCGGGCAAGCGGGTGCTATCTTCCCAAAATCCGCTAACTGTTTTATTCGGATTACCTTCAGGCACACAAATCACCATTCCAGCTCTTGCGCGAGTAAGTAGAACACGATACGCATTCAGCATATATTTCATAAGCTCTTGTTTGCTTTCGGTGCTCCCTATTTGCTCAATCCACTTGGTCTGTCCATTGAAACGATAGAAGCGCCACTTGCCGTCCTCATATCGCATATCGGCATCCCAAAGGAGACACGTATAGTCAAGTTCCAAGCCCTGAACCTGAATTTCTGTAGCTGCATCCTCAAGATAATTTGACGATCTTACATCGGCTTTATCGTCAAGGAACCAGTGAACCGCATTTTCATCACCTGCTGGCAATATATGTATGGCTAACGGCTTAAACCTCGCAGATTCTTTCGTTACCAAAACTCCGGTACGCTCAGTTCCTCTGACCTTATCGTGTAGCCATTTTCTCGCCTTTGCCATATCTCGAGTTAAAACAATCGGATACTTATCTTTGATTTCACTATACAGTGTCGATGCATTATCATCAAAAGACAAAAGCGAATGAACAAACGCCGAAAGTTTCTCTGCTCTGAACGAACGTAATGAAACACCCAAATGCAAGCTTTCAGCATAAGTTACATTGTGGTTATCTTTCAACAACTCATTAACTTTACCCTCGGCATACTCTGCATCTGTCAATTTGGGAGAGATGTAAACGTTCCAATGTGGGAACTGTTCGTTTAGCGCCTTGATCCATTCGGATATTCCAGCCTCACCGGTGTTGATCTCCTGACCGCCGCCAACAAGGCAAACTATCGTTGCCCAGTCCTCGCGCTGATCAAGCGACCAAATCAAAAATGCCGCTTCTGATAACGGGAAATTTGGAACTTTCAGTTTGTTACCATACGTTCCGCCTCGTTTCAAGTAATCAGCAAGTCTTTTGTGGGTCCAAGAGCGCTGTGCTTCATCAAAAATTGCTACGTGCTCAACCTCACCAAATCCGGCTTTTTCTAATTTTACAGCCTTTTCGGGATCGATTTCAAGAACGCCGTTCTCGACAGGGTTCTTTATTTTTGCCAACATGTTATCGCGATATCGGTGAATCATTTGAATTGACTTCGACACCTCACGACGAGAGTCGGTCATTTTCTTCTTTTCACCATTCGCTCTACACTTGCTGTAATTGTCCTGTGCAAGTGCTTCAGTCAATACCGCAACGAGAGGTCCATTACCCGATAGATAAACAGCACCCTCGTCCTTGACCGGCTCTTTATTGCCCTGATATGTTTGCTTAATTGCAACATCAAGACCGACAAGCGTTTTGCCAGCTCCAGGAACACCGGTAACAAAACAAATGCTCTTTTTCTGATTTTGTTTGCTGTCTTTTATAACGTCTAAAATATAAGCGATGGTTCTATCTGTAGAAACCTTGTCCGCTTCATGTCGGGTAATGTTTTCAACAGAGTGATTTTCGTATAAGGTTTTAGCTGCCTCAATAATTGTCGGCGTTGGAGCGTATGGACTAATAATCCAGTTGTCATCGACAGGTGTTTCATTCGGAAACTCTTTGAGCACCTCAGCAATTAAATTCGCAACACCCGATTTTCCCGACATCAGCGGGTTAACCACTCTGTCATCATAAACAGACATTTGGATTTCAGTAGATACGTTATGATAATTTGTTGCAATAAGGATCGGTACTATAAGATTATTCTGACTAAACTTATGAAAGTTTTTCAAGTCGAGCGCATAATCAAGTACCTGATCGACATCTGCTTCTATTATTCTGGACTCTCCGACCTTAAACTCGAGGCAAAACACGATTCCCTTAAGAAGCAATACAACGTCAATTCGCTTACCAAGACGAGGAATATCGTATTCAAAGATGATTTTGCCGTCCTTGTTTGAAAACTCGGACAAAATCTCTTTCATAATCGAGATTTCCAATTTCCATGCCTCTCTTGTTGTAGTGAGAGCTTCCCCATGATATCTCTCGCACAAAGCACCAAATATTGAGTTTTCGCTTGTGGTAATAAATTCTGTAAAACTGCTATTATATAAACAACGGCTCATAAGAGAAACTCCTATTATTTATTATCAGGAACGATTTCCATGATCTCATCGACCGTACACTCAAGCGCTGTACAGATCTTAACCAACACATCGCTTGAAACGGTCGCTCCGTCTTTTTTCATCTTCGCAAGTGTTGTGGGGCTAATCCCTGCCTGCGCAGCAAGGTCCTTACTTTTGATCTCGCGATCGATCATCAATTTGAATAGTTTCTTATAGCTTGCAGCCATTTTACACCTCAAATAATTAAAGTATTATATATTTAATTATACCACTATTTTCACCACAAATCAACAATATTCTCAAATATTATTCGCGAAGTTGAAATTTATTTCATGTTTGCCAGCTGGCGTAAACATCGTTATGACCTTTTTTGCATGGTAGAGATCGTTTTACGTCAATAATCTTTTCACATGATAAAATTTATTAAGCCTTCGGGCAATAAATTTTAAGGAGAAAAACATGGCAAACGTTATGCAAAAACCAAACGGAACCTATCTTGTGCGAATCTCTTGTGGAAGAGATATTATGACAGGTAAGCAAATTCTACGCGGACGCATCTTCAAACCGTCAAACCCCGATTTAAGTCAAGAAAGACTCCAGAAAGAGCTTAATGAATTTATCGAAGAGTTCACAGACGAACTACAATGCGAACGCAATAGAAAAAAGCCGGAGAACAAAACTGTTTCCGACTTTGCGAAGGAGTATCTTTCTATTCAAAAAACGTCCCTCTCGCCTGGCTCCTATAACTTTTATCAAAACATCATTGAAAAACATATTCTTCCTATGTTCGGGCGAATGCGCCTACGTGACATCAAAACCTATCACGTACAGGATTTTATTTTGCGCCTCAATTCTCTTTCCAGGAGCGACGGCAAACCCGGCCATATATCTCCATCTACTGTCAAGCGCTATACAAGTGTTCTGCGCTCTATGCTAACAATGGCATATAAGTTATACTATATTGACGATGACATAGGCCTATCACGCCGTTTAACATTTCCTAAGGAGCGTTATCAAGAGGTTGACGTGTTCACCATAGAAGAAACAAAAGCAATCCTCACTGCCGCTAAAACAGAGCCAATTAATATACGCTTGCTGATCGAACTTGCTCTTTTCACCGGCATGCGCCGTGGTGAGATCGTTGGACTTAAATGGTCTGATATCAATTTTGACAAGCAATGTCTGTCCATCAAGAGAAGCATTTATAAACCCAAAGGCGAGAAATCTATTGAGAAAGAACCGAAATCACATTCGAGCATTCGTACTATCGCTATTCCGAACTGTCTATGTGAAACACTCGCGGAGTACAAGGTCTGCCAAGAGCGGCATTCCCTGTCACTTGATACTTGGCAAAATCTCGATTACGTATTTACTGACGAGAACGGCAACGTAATGAATCCACAAACCCCCACAAAGCAATTCTCACATTTTCTTGCAAGACACAATATCCGACATCTGAAATTTCATTGTTTGAGACATACCTCTGCTACTCTTCTACTTTCCAACGGTTGCGACATCAAAACGGTTTCCGCGCGTCTCGGACATTCAAGCATAGATACTACAAATATCTACGTACACGTGCTTGAGAGTGTTGATAGACAAGCTGCCACTACATTTGAAAATCTATGCAATTAAAACCGAAAAGCAATTTAACGACTAAAACTCGCTAAATTGCTTTTCTTTGTTTCTGTATGCGCCTTATTTGACTATTTGATTATATCTTCCCATAACCAAATCAATAATAACCTGTGATTTCACTTTCATATTCAGTTTTGCAATCACATCTCGTACCATCTCTTCGGTAACTTCGGGAATATATGACTTGTAATTCGGATACTCTTCCATAAGCGCATTAAACAATGAAATCAACATATCTTTGGCATCCGGCTTTGATGGATATCCACGAGAAATCAATGCCATATTATTGTCAAAATTAGGAGCCAATCCTAATAGTTCACCGGTTTTAACATCACGCAATAATCCAAAATTATTTGTATGTCTGTCAGGGTTAGCACAGATTGTATCCAAAAAAATCATTCTAACATAATCTGGTATAGCTCGAGGACAAAGATTATTAAGTGCCTTTATTACATCAGAATATTCTTCATTGTCTCCCATAAAAGACGAAGCAGGCTCAAAATTCACAGAAGCTGCATTGGTAAAATCCAATGACATAATAAAATCAAAGCCTTGTTTATATATAGCCATGTTAAAACCAAATTTTTTTCCCAATTCATATACAAACAATTCAGAAAACATTTCATCATTTGTTGCTCTTTTGTACATCCACCATTGGCCTTCTTTGAGTCGCCAACATTTTTCAAAACTTCCCAAATTAGTCAACTCAGGAGTGATAATTTTTTCGGATAAATTACGTTGAGCTGCTTCATTAAAACTGTTATAGCTTCCTTTTAATGCAAGCCATGAAAAATAGTTCTCATCAAATTTCACATCCGAATATGACAATTGTGATCCAATTGGACGAACCCAATAATTATCGGTTATTGTGGCTCCATTAACATGAATTACAGTTGAAACATCATCACGTTCTACCAATCGCAATGCTTTTTTTAACAATCTTGAATTAGAACGATGACTATCTATAGCACGCGTTTCGAGCCAAAGATCCGCATTCTGAATTTTTTTCAAATACATAGGCAGCAAAGAATCATTAACGACAGTCAGCTTATTATCATTCCATATAGCAACAAGCGTATCTCCACTGAATATCTCGTAATTTCTATCAGCCATTATTCGCTCCTCCCCTTCTCATCATCTTCAGGAATAAACTCCATTATATCATCTAGTGTACAATTTAGAGCCTTGCAAATCTTGCCAAGCACTTCAACCGTTACGTTGTTACCCGAACTCATCTTGCTGATCGTAAAATTACTGATACCGGCAAGTTGCGCGAGCTCCTTCTTTTTCATGTCTCTATCGATTAGTAATTTCCAAAGTTTCTTATAGCTAACAGCCATTTTGCACCTCAAAATAGTATTATCATTTTATGAGTCAATTATACCATAAAATTCTGCTGATGTCAACAATTTATTTTAGCGATTGCAAAATTATTTGTCCGTTTAATTCACAAAAATAGATATTTTACTTGACAAATTGCTAAAACAGTGGTATAATATAATCAGACCAAAGTCCTACAAAAACGTGAAGTACATAGTTTTTTGGTGCATACTTTTAGTGCATACCCCTTAAAACTATGAACCAAATGTACATTTTCGAGGCACGACGATATCACTCAAAAAGACCAAAATAACGTAAAATAGCCGACGATAACGTGAAATAATCCACGATAATGACTAAAAACCCCGGTTCATAGGGCAGTTGGGGTATTAGAGACCATAAGTTCAAGTTTTGTCACGCGTTGGGGGGAGATCTCGCAAGTTCAAATCTTGCCATTCTGACTATGCAAGAAAGCCTTGAAAGCATAAGTTTTCAAGGCTTTTTTACGTATCGTTATTATTTTTTCATATCTTTTTTATACTGGGACGGGGTTTTACCAAAGTGCTTTTTGAAGCAGTGACAAAAGGTATTCAGTGAATTGTATCCTGCCTCATAGGCAATTTCGGTTAAGGTTTTGTCGCTGTTTTTTATTCTCGTTGCAACATACTCGCTTCTTACCGCGCCGAGATAAGTTCTGAAAGGTACCTTCAACTTATCACAAAAGAAATGAGCAATATAGGACGGATGATAGCCGAATTCCTTTGCCAAATATGAAATGGTAAGGGGTTTCTCGAAATTATCGTGTATGTACGCGATCATTCGAGGTGCAAGATTCAATTCTTGCACTTCCTTCAACGGTTTTAGTTCAAGCACCGCTTGGATTCCCGCGATTGCAACGTATGCCCATCCGACCGATTCAAACTCGTTTTTGGCATCAACCATTCCGCGAAACGCCAGAGCGGCGCTCTCGGGGATTCTCTCGGCCTTGATCAACGGGCATTCGGGCTGCATCGTTATAATTTGCGGCATATATTTTGTAATTAAATCGGTGTTGCACATCACCGAAATACATTCAGTTTCCTCGTTCCCAGACGAATCGCCCAAAAGATACTCGTGAATCGTATTTGGAAAAATAACGATCGTATCTCCTGCCTTTAAGATATAGACCGTTTGATCGACCTTAATCTCTTGTATACCGGAAAAGCAATGTGCAATCTCAAGCTTATTATGAAAATGCGAATCAAAGGAATGCGCACTTTTGTGATAATCAAAATAAATTTCCTTTTTACTGTTCTCGTAATATGGGTACATCTTTCTCACCTCTGTCTTATTATCTTATTATAACATATTTTTCTCGAAATGTAGCATATTTTCGTGAATATTTTGTGGAAAACTGCTTTTTTCTGTGACAAATAAATGCTATAATGATAATGAATGAATATTTTACTACAAGGAGAAAACAAAATGGCAACACTGAAAAAATGGACAAGAATCAACTATACTCCTTGCCTTCCGATTGGCAACAACAATTCAAAAATTACGGGCTGCGAAGCACATATTGAGTTATCTCGCACTGCCGCAGGCGAAGGAGCCGTACTCTTGAAAAACAACGGCAATCTTCTTCCTCTGAACGCAGGCGCAAAGGTTGCGATTTTCGGAAACGCACAAATCGATTACGTGAAGGGCGGCGGCGGAAGCGGCAACGTTTTTTGCGAATACACGAGAAACATTTACGACGGTCTGAAACAGAAGGTCGGAAAGGTCGAGGTTTTTGACTCTCTTTCGCTCTACTACAAGGACTGCGTTGAAAAATTATATAAAGAGAATGAAAAACCCGGTATGCTCCCCGAATCGGAGATCCCTGCCTCCTTACTTGTTGCCGCAAAGGAATTCACCGACACGGCGATCATCACCATCAACCGCTATTCCAGAGAGGAAGAGGACAGACGAAATGACGGAACCGATACCTATTTCGTTCTGAGTGCACAGGAAAAGAAGATGGTCGATGTCGTTTGCAATAATTTTGAAAAGGTCATCGTCATTTTGAATACGGGTGCTATGATTGACACGTCTTGGTTCTCGGACAATGGCAAGATCTCCTCTGCGCTGATGGCATGGCAAGGCGGTATGGAAGGCGGACTCGCTGTAGCGGATATTCTCGTTGGCGACGTAAATCCGTCGGGCAAGCTGGTTGACACCTGCGTTTCCGGCTTTGAGGATTACCCCTCGTCGGAGGGCTTCCACGAATCGGAAGACTACGTCAAATATACCGAGGATATTTTCGTAGGCTACCGCTATTTTGAAACCGTACCCGGCAAAAAGTCCTGCGTTACGTATCCTTTCGGATTCGGTCTTTCTTATACGACCTTTGAGCTTTCCAATATGTCGGCAGTAGCTATTGGCGAAAAGATCATAGTCAGCGCCGACGTTAAAAACACGGGTAGCCGTGCCGGAAAAGAGGTCGTTCAGGTTTACTGCTCCGCTCCTGTTGGAAAAATAACCAAGCCGGCGATCGAGCTTTGCGCATTTGCCAAGACCAAGCTTCTCTCCCCCGGAGAAATCGAAACTCTCGTGATGTCGTTTGATATTTCCGATATGGCATCCTACGACGATATCGGCGACGTTCAAAAATCCGCTTATATTCTCGAAGCGGGCGAATACAAAATCTTCGTCGGTAATTCGATACGAAACGTAACCGAGCTGGAATACAAGTACGTACTCACCGAGAACGTTATCACTCAGCAACTCACAGAATACTGCGCGCCCCAAAGTCTTGGAAAGCGCCTTACCGCCAGCGGTGAATATATCAGTGTTCCCGACAAAAAGATTACGCAAAAGAAGTTTGCTTGTGAATATCAGTGCGAGGAGAAGATTCCCGCCCCCGAGGAGATCAAGCCGCTGATGAGCGTGTATCTCGGCGAGATTTCTCTGGACGATTTTATTGCACAGCTGACCGATGAGGAGATGATGAGACTTTTGATTGGAAAGCCGAGCAAGGGTGTTGCGCACACCGACGGTATGGGTGGACTTCCCAAATACGGCATTCCCGCACCGATGACCACCGACGGTCCTGCCGGTGTCCGTATTCACCGCACGATCGGACTCAAAACCACCGCATTCCCCGTGGCAACGATGCTTGCCTGTACTTGGAATACCGAGCTGATGGAAGAGATCGGTCACGCGGGCGCGCTTGAAGCAAAAGAAAACAATCTTTCGATCTGGCTGACTCCTGCGCTCAATATTCACAGAAGCCCACTTTGCGGAAGAAACTTTGAGTATTTCTCCGAGGATCCGTTTGTTTCGGGTAAAATGGCTGCGGCAAAGGTCAGAGGAATTCAGTCGGTCGGCATCGCCGCGACCCTCAAGCACTTCGCCTGCAACAACAAGGAAACCAACCGTATGGAGTCGGATTCGATCGTTTCGGAGCGCGCGCTTCGCGAAATCTACATCAAGGGCTTTGAAATTGCGGTAAAGGAATCCAAGCCGAAGCTCATTATGACCGCGTATAACGTAATCAACGGTACTCGCGCATCAGAAAATGCAGAGCTTATCACGGGTATTTTAAGAGGAGAATGGAAGTTCGACGGTCTTGTCACAACCGACTGGAGAAATCATGCTGACGCAGCAACCGAAAAGCTCGCAGGAAACGATATTCGCATGCCCGCGATGGACGACGGAATTGTTGAGGGTGTTGACAGAAATCAGCTTGCAATTTGCGTGAAACGCTTGCTTGAACTGATTTTGTGGCTTGAATAATTAAAATTTTGCAGTGAACGCCGACGGCGTGATACAATAGAATTATCAACTCATTAATCTATATTATATCATAAAATCCGCTTTCTTTCACCTTTCTTCTATAAGCATAGTGCTGCGGGTTCGAATCAAAAAACACTGATGAGGGTTTCTCTCGATCCTCATCGGTGTTTTTTTATCATTTTCATCCTAATCCTTGAGTAATCGGAAGTAATTTTTTTTAAATTCCAATCGTCCCTCGTCGCGCATTTTGCAAAGCTCGTTTGACATTGCGCTTCGATCAACCGACAGAAAATCCGCAAGCTGCTGACGGTTGAACGGAATGGTGAAGCTTGTGCTATTCTGCCGCTTTGCTTCCTCGGAAAGATAGGAGATCAGCTTTTCTCTCGTCGTGCGCTTGGAAATATGACCGAGCTTCTGCACCAGCGTCCGATTCTTTTCGGAAATCGCAAAAAACAAATTCTGCACCACCATAGAGTGAAATCTACACGCCGAGGAGCAGACGGTGATGATTCTTCGCACGTCAAAAAAAATTACCGCGCTATCCTCGACGGCAATCACGTCGTTGAGAAGCGCTCCGCTTTCGGGGGCAATATACGCCTCGCCGAACATCTCTCCCACGGCGATGCGGTTGACGATCGAGCGATTGCCCCAATAGTCATCTCTTTGAATATGAAGCTCTCCCGACACGAGTACCGTGATGTGATTCAAATGCTCGCCTTGGCGCAGAACGTATTCACCCTTTTTATATTCGCGAAGCCTTGCATCAAGACAAGAAAGCATCGCGCCGATTTCCTCATCGGCAACGCCTGCGAAGAGCTTTGTTTTTTTGAGTATGGAAATATATTTTTTCATAAAGATCTCTTTTCTGTTGTAAAAACAACCGACTTATTGCTTTTATTATAATATAATATGGGTGTAAAGTCAAGAACAACTGAAAAGGAGATCAATTATGATTCGAAATATTATAAAGATTGATGAGGAAAAATGCAATGGATGCGGAGCGTGTGCTGCCGCTTGTCACGAAGGTGCGATCGAGATGGTGAATGGCAAGGCTCGACTGATTCGCGAGGACTATTGCGACGGACTTGGCGATTGTCTGCCCTCGTGCCCTACGGGAGCAATTACCTTTGAGGAGCGCGAAGCTCCTGCCTATAACGAGGAGGCCGTTCTTGCGGCAAAGAAAAGGCAGAGTGCGCCTCTGCCCTGCGGTTGTCCGGGAACAAATTCCAAAGCGATCAAACGCGATGCACAGGTTTGCTCGACCGTCAATACACCTGCGGTAAGCCAGCTTCAGCAATGGCCCGTTCAGATCAAGCTCGTGCCCGTGAATGCCCCCTATTTTGACGGCGCAAATCTTCTCGTTGCGGCAGATTGCACGGCGTATGCTTATGGAAATTTCCATAACGAGTTTATTCGCAATAAAATCACCTTGATCGGTTGCCCCAAGCTTGATAGCGTGGACTATACCGATAAACTGACGGCAATTATTGCAAATAATAATATCAAGAGCGTGACCGTCGTGCGAATGGAAGTGCCTTGCTGCGGCGGTATTGAATATGCCGTGAAGAATGCTCTTCAGGCAAGTGGTAAATTTATTCCGTGGAGCGTTGTTACGATTTCTACGGATGGAAGAAGATTGGATTAACGAAGAAAAGCGGCTCACTGTTGAGCCGCTTTTCGTTTTATGCTGTTGTTCGGAAGGTATGAATTCCGGGGGCAACCTTACAGGTTTGTCCGTCGGGGAGAATGACGGTGGCGTTGCTGTTGCACGGAACTTCAAACGTATAGAGAATTTCGTCGCCTTCGTATTTCCAAGCCGAGGAAATTTCACCCAAGGGAGAGAGATAGCTTCCCTTAGCAAAGCCAAGTCTGCGGTCGGGATAGGGGCGCAGAGTAATCGTTCCGTCCGCCACGACGATTCCCAGCACTCTGCTCATCATCCACGCGCTGACAGCGCCAAAGGAATAGTGATTATGAGAACCCTCGGGAATACCGTCCTTATCAATACCAAACCAGCTTTCCCAGATCGTGGTTGCTCCCTGACGCACCTCATAGAGCCACGATGGCTGCTCGGTTTGCAGAAGCAGATCGTAGGCAACCGACGAATATCCCCAATCGGTCAGGACATTGCACAAATAACACGTGGTCAAAAATCCCGTTCCAATTTTGTTTCCGTTATTGCGAATCAACGTCACCAAATCTTCTGCCGCCGTCTTCTTTTCTTCCTCGGTGAGGAGCTCGTGAGCAATCGGACGAACGAAGTGGCATTGCCGCTCCGATTCAATTCTGCCGTTCTTGACGTAGAGATAGCGGTAAGCCGCCTTGGTCTTTTCATAGGCATCTCGAAAGAACTCCGCGTCCTCGCAAAGTCCTTGGCGCTCTGCCATCTCTTGCATCAGAAGACAGCCTTGTGCCAAGAATGCCGTGGCAATCTCGGCGTGTCCCGTCGCTTTTCCTTCCTCTGCATAATCTACGGGGGCTCTGCCCGGTTCGCACCATTCGCCCCAGTTGGTCGCAGTATCGAGAATATAGTCGCGAAACTCTTGAGGAATATTTTCGTTTTCGGGGCGCGTCTGCTTTGCTCTTTCCAGATTATACAGCATCCACCGCTTGATTGCGGGATAAAGCTCCTCGACGAGACGAGGAGAATTCAAGCGCTTCATCATATAGTAAGGCACGAGCTGAAAAGCATCGCACCAACCTGCCGAGCCATCATTCCCTACCCCGAATTTGCTTGGCTTTGCCTCTTTCCGAGGAACGACCTGAGGAATACAACCGTCTTCGTATTGCGCAGACGCCACCTCACGCAGCCAACGCTCGAGGACGGGATACGAATCCATCAAATAGAGTGCCGCCTCGGTAAAGACCTGACAGTCGCCCGTAAATCCAAGCTTTTCACGGTGCGGGCAATCGGTGGGAATATCCAGAAAATTGCTCTTCATACTCCAAAGAATATTTTGGAAGAGTCGATTCACTTCTGCGTTTCCGCAAGTAAAGAACGAGATTTGCTCCATATCGGAATAGACCGCAACGCCCGTAAATTCTTCGCCCGTGATTTCAAGCTCAGTTTCTACCAAAACGTAACGGAATCCGTAATAGCACTTAGTCTGATGATAGAGATTTCTGCCCGCTTTACAGGTATATTCGATCCTCTGACGGCAGAGGGGCGAGTCGGGATTTTGGAAATTCTCGTTTTGGAAATTGCCGTCCTTGTCCAAGACCTCACCGTGGGTCAGTACGATTTTCTCTCCCCCCTTGGCGACAAGATCAAGCTGCACGTAGCCTGCAAAGTTCTGTCCGAAATCAAGCAACTTCTGCCCATTCGGCGTGGTCAGAAGCGTTGCGGAAAATTGCTCGTGAGGCGTGATGGGAAGACAGGTACCGACGAGCATTCCGTATCCGAAGTCCGCTTGCTTTACGCTATGCCAATCGCTGATTTCCTTTTGAGCATCGTAACGCTCAAGGCGCATCGTATCATTTTCCTGCAACGGGCCGTTTTGGCTTGCTTGCCACGTATCGTCAGATCGAACCGCAACACGTCCGTCGATCTCCAACTGACACAGAAGTGCGAGATCGGTACCAAAGCAATAACGGCGCATACTCCAGCCGTGACTTCCACGCCACCATCCTTCACCGATGCTGACAAGGATCTCATTGCGACCCTCGTGAAGCTCGCGAGCAACGTCGTAAGTCTGCACCTGAATACGGTGATCGTAGTCGCTGGTTCCGGGTGCCATATAATAACCGTCGATATGCTGACCGTTCACCCACACGTCATACACACCGTGCGCGGTGATATACAGTCTTGCTTTTTCAAAATTCGCAAGATCGAATTCTTTTCTCAAATAGCTGGCAACGTTGAGCGGAGCGCCGTATCTTGCGCGCTCACTGTACTCGGGAGAGTTTAGCTCGGGATCGATCCACTGAGCCTCCCAGTCGTTCTCTGCCAAACCGGTTTCAAATTCCATACAGACAGCCTCTCCGAGAGAGTCTGCTTCGTCCCAAAGCGTCACCGACCAAGTGACCTGCGTTTTCGATGGGATCTCGAGGGGGAGCAAATATCTTGCCTCGGACGACATTACCTTTCCGCTATCGAATACGGCTTGTCCGTCATACGCCAAAGCAACTTGAAATGCGCTCTGATACATTCCGCCAACGGGAATCCAAGACAAAACCACACGACCGGGATCAATTCCCATCGAGTGGGAAAGATCATTCGTTTTCAAATTCGAAGCAATCATTTGTGCACCTCCAAAATGCCTGTTTTCTACTATTTAAAAGTATACCATAGCAGAGATTGTATGTCAAGATTTCTCGTCCTTTTAAACCACCTTGCACAAAAGAACAAGGCAACTCTCTTTTGTGGTCACCTTTTATGCCGCAACAAATCCAAATTGCATCTATAACTATTCGAATCATCTGTTGTACACCATGCAACTTTGTTGAACAAATAGGTTTTCACTTTGTATATTCCTTCTATTCAAAAGCATTATCCAAACGCCGAAATATTGTATTCTTTCTTGGCTATCCTTTTCCTTACAATCACTTTTTACGGCGCATAATCCTTTATAATTTCCATAATATCGTTCCTATACACATTTCCGCCGAGAACGTCGCCGTTAGGCTCGAACGACACGCAACGCACGTCGCACGGATCCTCCACGTACGGATTTTCAGGAAGTTTGTCCGCAAAATACTCAGCGAGGTATTTTAGTGCATTGCCTTCGGGAAAAATGATATTTCCCTCTCCCTCGGGAATCTCCATATCCCCAAAACTATCAAGAATTTTTCTTGTTTTTTGGTTGTACGGATTGTCGTCTGTCGCGCTCGTAAGCCACGCAGGTTGAAGGCGTATCGGTATGCCGCACTTCTTTGCTTCTGCGGCAAACTGCTTCACTACGTCAAGCGGTATCGTTTCCTGATGAAACGCATCCACCGACAAAAGCAGATCATTCACGCCGCACTCGGCAAGTTGCTCCGCGACCTCGCTAAGTCTATCGGCATTCTTTGAAAAATAGCCGTTGGTGATCACCTGCCGTTTGGGAATATTCAGTTCCTTTGCGGCAGTCATAATCCCATAAACCGCATCGGCATACAAAAGCGGTTCGCCGCCAAAGGTCATCACAGTTTTGATGTTATACTCCGCCGCGATTTTCCTCACCGCATCTGCGGCAATTTGCGGATCAATTCGCTCACCATAAGCAGCGTGATCGCCCTCGGAACAGTGCTTGCACCGACCCGTACAGGCGTAGGTCACGACAAATTCGATTTTGTTTAGTTTTTTCAGATATTGGTTCAATTCGCGCCACCCGCTGATTTTTCGATCCAACTCTTGGACCACAAAAACAATACCTCTGACATTTCATTGAATTCGATCTTTCCACCGTTTTTAAGACGCAGAAATCCTTCCATAATCACTCGATCGTCCGAAGAAAGAATTTCGAGCAGATCCTTTTGACGGCTGATATATCTTCCCGTCTGCCGGAAAGCGATCGCCTGCACAACAAAGGACGCGGATTTATATAATCCTCTGACGATATCATCACTTTTTTCGTGGAGCATATTATGCACACAGCCGTGAAAGATATTGCAAGCGCCGATCTTTATTGCTCTTTCAACATCAGCATCATCGATCAGAGACAGCAATTCTTCAAGGCTGCCCTTTATCGGATGCGTATCATAATAAAACTGAAAAAGATCGGAAGGCTCCCAATGAAGAAGCTCACTTTTCCCCGAAAGAAAACCGCAAATCAGTTCTCTGTGCGGCAAGGTATCGAGCATCATATCATAGGCTTCGATATCAATTGCGGACAGCTCATCAAGTATTACCACGACATCAATATCGCTTGAATCAGTTGCTTCACCTCGCCCATAACTTCCCTGCAAGCCGACAAACCATACACGATTTCCAAATTTTTCGCTTAAAGCCTTCAAAAATCGATCCATCCAACCGGTAATTTCTATCATTTCAGTCACCTCGTAAAATTACAGTATATGTCTATCGCCAGTAAGCCCTCGGTTGCTTCAGTCCACTTCTCTTTTGTATCATTCTTCGTTTTCTTCTCGTACTCACGATAAGCGTCAGTGTTTCTCCAATCCTCGCAAGCTTCGGATTCGTAAGACTTGTTCATTTACTTCACCATACCGTACCCACCGGCGTATTTACTAACCTCGTCTACAACAACAAAAACGTTGTTTTGGCAAATTTTCCGTATTTGTTTCAAAACTGGAAGTGCATCACGCCTCGGAAGTACGATCATTATCATATTCATCTTATCCGTAGATCCATAGCCGTCAAAAACAGTATATCCACGAGAATTTTCCTGAAGATATTGGATAATCTTCGCCGTATTTTCCTCGTTTGCAATCAGCTGAAGGCTTGATGTTCCAAGTGCGATTTTGCTTTCAAGTGTTGAACCAAGAAAGAGTCCTGTTGCATATCCAACGCAATAAAACGCAAGAAGGAATAAATTGTCTCCAAGCGTTCCTATGATCGTTGAAATTACAAGACCCCATATAGCGCATTCAAGGAAGCCAAGTCCCGCCGCTTTCAACCGCTGTCCCTTGACCATCATACAGGTTTTCAACGACTGAATTGTAATTTCAATGATCTTTGCAGCGCATACAATAAAGCATACTACCACGGGGGGAATGGACGATAAAAATTCTGACATCATTTTATTCTCCTTAAATATCTTTTTTTCATTATACCACTTTTTTCGTTCGCAATCAAGTGAAAAAAGCACAAAAACAGTTCTTATAAAACATAATTGAAAATCCATCGGAATATACTATCTAAAAAAGTTTGTAGGTGGATTTATGAAACGATCAATAGGACTTTGGAATCTGATCGGCTTTGCTGTGACATCGCTATCGGGTACTCTGTTGCACTTTTTATATGAATGGACGGGGAAAGCGGTTTTTGTCGCGCCCTTTTCGGGAGTGAACGAATCGACTTGGGAGCATATGAAGCTCCTGTTCTTTCCTATGTTCATCTTTGCTATCATTCAGAGCTTTTTCTTCAAGGACAGAGAAGAATTTTGGTGTGTAAAACTGAAAGGCACGTTGCTCGGACTAGTGCTGATTCCCGTGCTTTTTTACACCTACAACGGTGTCATTGGAAGCTCGCCTGACTGGATCAACATTGCGATTTTCTTCATCTCGGCGGCGATTGCGTATATTTACGAAACGAGGCAATTTAACAATAAAACGACTTTTTGCAAGAAACCTACGCTTGCTATTACCGTACTTTGCGTGATTGCCGTTCTGTTCGTAATATTTACGTTTGCCACACCTGAGATTGGAATTTTTAAAGATCCCATGACGGGGACTTACGGAATATAACCAATAAAAGAAGCTTCGAAAACTTTCTACGGAGCTTCTTTTCATCTTGAACTATTTACAATTTTGTGGTATAATATTCTCACATCACAGATTGAATTTTTCGAGGTGTTACTATGGAAAATATAACAATTCGTTTGGAAACAGAAAAGGACTACCGAGCGGTTGAAGAGCTGACGCGCGAGGCGTTTTGGAACGTCTACGTGCCGGGAGCTTCCGAGCATTATTACGTTCACATGATGCGAAATCATCCCGACTTCATCCCAGAGCTTGCGTTCGTGCTTGAAAAGAACGGCGAGATTATCGGCAACATCATGTACACGAAAGCGTGGCTTGAGGACGAGCACGGCGAGAGGAAGGAAATTCTTTCCTTCGGGCCGCTTTGCGTTGCGCCCGAATACCAAAGGCAGAAGCTCGGCAAAATGCTGATAGAGCATTCCTTTGATGTGGCACGAAAGATGGGATACGACGTGAACATCAACTTCGGCAATCCTGCAAACTACGTTGGACGCGGATTTGTGAGCTGCAAAAAGAAGAATGTCAGCTTTGTCGTGGACGGAAATTTCCCGACAGCACTTCTCGTATGCGAGCTTGTGCCGGGCGCTCTTGACGGCAGAAAGTGGATGTATATCGCTTCAACCGCCGCTGATTGCTGCGATGACACCGCCGCCGTCGAATCCTTCGATGCTACCTTCCCACCAAAAGAAAAGGCGTGGAGACCGAGCCAAGAGGAATTCTATATCTATAGGCATTCTTCGGTAGTAAGATAATCGTAACTCGCCGATGAGGAATCTCACGAAACCTCATCGGCTTTTTCTGATGATTTTTGACAAAATGTTGCAATACAGCCATAACCAGTAGCCGTGCTGGTGGTTATAGCTCAACTATTAAAAAATTGATCTTTTCTTTTTTATTTTTATTGACTTTTTTTCAAATATTTGCTATAATAGTTGCATACGAAACTGTTGCAGCCGCAACGATATGACAAGAGGTGCGAATATGTCAAAATTTATGAAGATGCTGAATAATATCAGCCGTTCGCAAGCCATTTATCGGCACTCAAAGATCTCCGCAAAGGATCTGCCGTCGGGACACTATGCCTTTGCCTTGGCGATCTGCCGTGAGCCGGGACGTTCTCAGGAGGAACTTGCGCGCGAGCTTTGTATCAACAAAAGCACTGTGGCAAGGCATCTGACCTGTCTTGAGGAAAAAGGGTATATTTCGAGAGTTCCCTTACCGAATGATAAGCGACAGTTTTCGGTCTATCCGACTGAAAAAATGCTCTCTGTTCTTCCCGAGATCAAACAGGCGTCACTTGAGTGGATGACTCTTCTCTCCGAAGGAATCCCCCAGGATGAGCTTGCCGTTTTCGATTCGGTACTTGAACGTATGCAGACCCGTGCTAGAGAGATCATTGAGAAGCAAGAGGAAACAAAATGAAGTGGGTATTAATGTATTTAAAGCCGTTGCGCGCAAGGATCACGCTGGGAACCGTGATCAAAATCATCGGCACTCTGGCGGAGCTGATGATTCCCTTTTTACTCAGCTATATTCTTGAGCACGTCATACATACCAACGACGTAAAAAAAATTCTGTTTTATGGCGCTCTGATGGCAGCTTGCGCTCTGATTGCCTGTCTTGGCAACATTATCGCGAACAGAATGGCGGCAAAAACAACGATGATCTTCTCGACGCAAATGAGAAAGGATCTCTTTGCCAACACGCTTCATCTGTCGGCAAGAAGCACCGACCATTTTACCATCCCTTCTCTCGAATCAAGAATCACGTCCGATACCTATAACGTGCAAAATTTTATCGGAATGATGCAGAGAATGGGAATTCGAGCGCCGATCCTTCTGCTCGGCGGAACTCTCATTACGATGCTGATGGACCAAAAGCTGGCGCTCGTGATGTTAGCTACGCTTCCGCTGATCTTTATTGTCGTATACAGCATTTCGCGGATGGGCGTACCGCTATACTCCAAGGTTCAGCAATCGGTGGACGGAATGGTGCGAGTTGTTCGTGAGGATGCGCAAGGAATTCGCGTAATCAAGGCACTCTCGAAAGTCGATTATGAAAATTCGCGTTATGACAAGGCAAATATGACGCTCCGTCGCAACGAAACCAAAGCGGGAATCATTATGGGCGTAGTCAATCCCATTATGACGCTCCTAATGAATATGGGCATCGTTGCCGTCATTGCGGTCAGTGCGTATTTCGTGTCAAACAAAACATCCTCTGCGACTACCGTCATTGCCTTTATGCAATATTTCACGCTGATCTCGATGGCGATGATGTCGCTTTCCCGAATGTTCGTTATGTACACGAAGTGCGCCGCCTCTGCCAAGCGAATTTCGCTGGTGATGGAGTGTGAAAGTGAGCTTACGCTGTGTCCTGACAACGGAAAGGGCGATTCCTCTCTTCACATTTGCTTTGAGAAAGTTAGCTTTTCCTATCTTGGCAAAAAGAACAACCTCAAGGATATTTCTTTTTCCTTGAAAAAAGGACAAAGTCTCGGTATTATCGGAGCTACAGGTAGCGGTAAATCCACACTTTTGCGCCTTTTGATGCGTTTCTACGACGCAAATTCGGGAACGGTGCGCATTCACGGAAAAGACGTTCGATCCTATTCTCCCGAAGAGTTAACCGCGATGTTTGGTGTCGTATTCCAAAACGACTTTCTGTATGCCGATTCGATTGAGGAAAACATCCGCTTCGGGCGTGATCTCTCCAAGGACGAGATCGTTGCGGCGGCAAAAATTGCTCAAGCACACGACTTTATCTCTTCCTTTTCCGACGGCTACGATCACGCGGTATCGGCGGGCGGAACCAATCTGTCGGGCGGTCAGCGTCAGCGCGTACTGATTTCCCGTGCCATTGCGGGCAAACCCGACATTTTGATTCTTGACGACTCATCCTCGGCGCTGGACTACAAAACCGACGCAAATCTGCGTCGTGCGCTTTCCGAGGCGCTTCCCGAATCGACGATCATCACGGTGGCACAAAGAGTCAGCTCGGTGAAAAACTGCAATCTCATTCTCGTCATCGAAGACGGCGTAATCATCGGCTACGGCAAGCACGAGGAGCTGCTTGAGCGCTGCTTGGAATACAAAGAAATCAGCGATTCTCAGATGGGAGGTGCTTTCCTTGACTGATCAAATGATAAAACCCGAAAAAAAGAAGTCAAAAAAAGGCATCTTCATTCGCCTGAGCAAATACGTTTTGCGTCAATGGCCCTTGTTTATTTTCGCTTTACTTTTGACTCTCGGAGCAAATCAGCTCTCTTTGATGGGACCGAGATACTCAGGTGCGGCAATCGACGCGATCGAGTTTGCAGGCGGTGTAGACTTCCCTACCGTTTGGAAAAATGTGCTCTTTATGCTGGGCTGTTACGTCATTTCGGCTCTGCTTTCTTATGCGCTTTCGGTGGTGATGATCCACCTGAGTCAGCGAATCATCTACAAAATGCGAAAGCAGGTCTTTGAGAAACTGACCACCCTTCCCGTAAATTATTTCGATACGCACGCAACGGGAGATATCATCAGCCATCTGTCCTACGATATCGATACCATCAATGCCACCCTCTCTCACGATCTCATTCAGGTGATGACAAGTATTTATACCGTAGTCGGCTCGCTCATCTTTATGTGGCAGATATCAAAGCCTATGATTCTGATCTTTGTCCTGACTGTTCCAATCTCGATTCTCTTTACACGCTACCGCTCCAAGACCGTCCGTCCGCTTTTCCGCAAGCGAGCAAAAAAATACGGTGAGCTGAACGGATTTGCGGAAGAAATGCTGACCGGCTCTCGTACGATCTCAGCGTATGGACGGCAAGACGTCATATCCTCTCGCTTCAATAAAATCAACGATGAGGCGATGGATTCCTTCTACAAGGCGGAATATCAAGGTGCTCTGCTCTTCCCAACCATCAATTTCATCAACAATATCTCGCTTACACTTGTAGCAATGATGGGTGGAGTTCTCTATATGTACTCGCAAAACGGTACCTTCCTTGCTACTTCCATCTTTTTTATCACGTTGGGCGGTGTGGCGCAGTTTGTGCAGTATTCCAGAAAATTTGCAGGGCCGATCAACGAGTTTTCCAATATTCTTCACGAGTTTCAATCCGCCTTTTCTGCGGCAGAGCGTGTCTTTGCCATTCTTGACGAGCAACCCGAAAAGGTCGACGCTCCCGATGCCAAGGCTCTCTGCGACGTGAAGGGCGACGTTTCGTTACAAAACGTAACCTTTGGCTACACCGAGGACAGAACCATCCTAAAAAACGTTTCTGTCCACGCAAAGAAGGGGCAGACGGTCGCAATCGTCGGACCTACGGGTGCGGGAAAAACCACCATTATCAATCTCCTGATGCGCTTCTACGATCAGCAAAGCGGTGAGATCCGTATTGACGGAATGGAATCGGTCGATCTCAAGCGCACCGATCTGCGCCTTGCCTTCACGATGGTGCTTCAGGACACATGGCTTTTCTACGGTACGATCTACGACAATATCGTATACGGAAGAGAGGATGCCACCCCCGAAGAGGTCTATGCAGCGGCAAGATCCGCAAAGATCGCCTCGTATATCGAAAGTCTTCCCGACGGATATGACACAATGCTCTCAGACGACGGAGTAAATATCTCCAAGGGACAAAAACAGTTGATTACCATTGCACGCGCTTTTCTCTCCAAAGCTCCGATCCTCATTCTCGACGAGGCGACCTCGAACGTAGACTCTAGTACCGAGATGCAGATCCAGACCGCGATGACCGAGCTGATGAAAAATAAAACCTGCTTTATCATTGCGCACCGACTTTCCACAATTCAGAATGCGGATACCATTCTCGTTGTTAAGGATGGCGCAATCATCGAGCAAGGAAATCACGATCAGCTTCTGGGGCTTGGCGGATTCTACTCTTCTCTATATCATTCACAGTTCCATTAAAACCTTTTGATTACTTCTTACAAAAACAAAAACCGCCGATGAGGGTTCATCCTCATCGGCGGTTTTTAGCATATATACTAAGATATATTATTTTACCTTGATCTCACGGATCCATCCTTCGGGCGCTTCAATTCTACCCATCTGGATACCGGTTAAAGTGTCGTACAGCTTCTTGGTAACGGGACCCATTTCGGTCATTCCGCTCGGGAAGCAGATCTCCGTGCCGTGGTCAACCACTTTTCCTACGGGAGAAATAACTGCCGCGGTACCGCAAAGGCCGCATTCTGCGAAATCCTTGATCTCTTCGAGAAGCACTTCTCTCTCTTCCACTTCCATACCGAGATATTCCTTTGCTACGTAGCAGAGCGAACGTCTGGTGATCGAGGGGAGAATGGTTTCGGACTTCGGCGTTACGAGCTTTCCGTCCTTAGTGACAAAGAGGAAGTTTGCGCCACCGGTCTCTTCTACCTTGGTTCTGGTTGCGGAATCAAGATACATATTTTCATCGTATCCCTGATGGTGCGCATCTACGATTGCGTGCAAGCTCATTGCATAGTTAAGTCCTGCCTTGATATGACCCGTTCCGCGGGGAGCGGCACGGTCAAAATCACAAACGCGAAGCGTCAGAGGCTTTGCACCGCCCTTGAAGTAAGGACCTACAGGCGTAGCAAAAATACGGAACTGATATTCGGTTGCGGGCTTTACACCGATGACGGGGTTGCTTCCGAACATATAAGGACGGAGGTACATCGTAGCACCCGAGCCGTAGGGGGGAACGAAATCTGCGTTTGCCGCAACAACTGCCTCAACTGCTTCGATAAACTTATCTTCGGGGTAGGCGGGCATTTCAAGTCTTCTTGCGCTATCAGCCAAACGCTGTGCGTTGAGGTCGGGACGGAAGGTAACGATGCGTCCGTCTTCCGTGCGGTATGCCTTCAGACCCTCAAAAACGGTCTGCGCATACTGAAATACGCCTGCGCACTCATTCAAGGTAACGTTGGCATCCTCAGTCAGAAATCCCTCTTCCCAAGCGCCATCCTTAAAGTTTGCAACGTATCTCTTATCGGTCTGAATATAGCCAAAGCCCAAATTCGACCAATCCAACTGCTTGTTACTCATTGTATATTCTCCTTGCAAAAATTATTTCTTATAATTTTTTCCGAGGCTGAGTGCCTTCATATTCAAATCCTTGAGCGCCGCCTTCTTGGGGGGGACAAGCTTGTCTACCACCGTTTCAGCACCGTCAAAGGAAAGCTCGGGATGATTTTCGAGGAGATGTCCTACGATAATCATATTTGCAAGCGTTGCAATACCCTCTTCCTTTGCAATCTGCGTTGCGGGAATGTAAAATACCTCTACGTCGTCTCTCTCGACCTTCAGATCGATCAGAGAAGAATCTACGTAGATCTGTCCGCCTGCAACAACCGAGTCAACGTACTTCTCAAGCGAAGGAAGGTTCATTGCGATCAGTACGTTCGGAGCCGTGATAATCGGCGAGCCAACGGGCGTGTCGGAGAGAATTACGTTACAGTTTGCGGTACCTCCGCGCATTTCGGGGCCGTAAGAAGGAAGCCAGGAAACCTGAAGCTCTTCCAAAAGTCCCTTATAAGCCAAGAACTTTCCCGAGAAAAGAATGCCCTGACCGCCAAAGCCTGCAATCAAAATTTCTGTGGTTTTCATTCTGCTGCGTCCTCCTTCGCGGATCTGTCCTTGTATACGCCGATGGGATAGTAAGGAAGCATATCGCTCTCGATCCACTCCAGCGCCTGCTTAGGCGTCATACCCCAGTTGGTCGGGCAAGCCGAAACAACCTCAACCAGCGAGAAGCCCTTGCCCTCGATCTGATTTTGGAACGCCTTCTTAATTGCCTTCTTTGCGTTTCTTACGTTCTTTACGTTATTGACGGCAACACGCGTGATGTACTCAGGTCCCTCAAGGGTTGCAAGCATCTCGCTGACACGGATCGGCCAACCGCAGTGGTTGACGTCACGTCCGTAGGGAGAGGTCTGCGTTACCTGACCGGGAAGGCTCGTAGGAGCCATCTGTCCGCCCGTCATACCGTAAATCGCGTTATTGACGAAAATGACGGTAATATTCTCGTTTCTTGCAGCAGCATGAACCGTTTCTGCCATACCGATCGACGCAAGGTCTCCATCACCCTGATAGGTGAAAACGATATTGTCGGGACGGCAACGCTTGATACCCGTTGCAACAGCGGGAGCTCTTCCGTGTGCCGCTTCAATCATATCGCAAGCGAAATAATCATATGCCATAACTGCGCATCCAACAGGAGCTACGCCGATGGCCTTTCCTTCGATGCCAAGCTCATCCATCGTCTCGGCAACCAAACGGTGAATAATACCGTGAGGGCATCCGGGACAGTAATGAAAGGGTGCATCGGTCAATGCTTTCGGTTTTTCAAATACGATCGCCATAATTAGAACTCTCCTTTCTCTGCCTTCTGAATTGCAGAAAGTACCTCATCAGGGGTAGGAATCATACCGCCTGCACGATTACACAGCGTCACAGGCTTTTTGCTTTCGGTTGCAAGCTTTACGTCCTCGATCATCTGACCCATGCTAAGCTCAACAGAGATAAATGCTTTTACCTTATCTGCAGCAGCTCTGAGTACCTCGGTCGGGAACGGCCACAGGGTGATCGGACGAATCAAACCAACCTTAATGCCTGCTTTTCTTGCTTCCGCAACTGCGTTTTTCGCAATTCTCGAGGTAATACCGAAGGCAACGACGCAGATCTCTGCATCCTCCATCATGTATTCCTCCCACATTGCTTCGTTCTTCTCGATTTCAGCATACTTTTCGAAACGCTCGAAATTCTTCTTTTCAAGCTCATCGGGCTTGAGGTAGAGCGAGTTAACAACGTTGTGCTTTCTCTTGCACTCGGTACCGGTCAGCGCCCAAGGCTTTTCATATACAGTAGGTTCAGCGTCCTCAAAGGTAATCGGCTCCATCATCTGACCGATGGTTCCGTCCGCCAGAATCATCGTGGTCATCGAATACTTGTCTGCAAGATCAAAGCCCTTGATCGTAAGGCTTGCCATCTCCTGCACCGAAGCGGGAGCAAGAACGATCATACGATAGTCACCGTGACCGCCGCCCTTGGTTGCCTGGAAGTAATCCGACTGCGAGGGCTGAATACCGCCAAGTCCGGGTCCGCCGCGCTGTACGTTAACAACGAGTGCGGGAATATCCGATCCTGCGATGTAGCTAAGACCCTCTGCCTTCAGCGAAATTCCGGGGCTCGAAGAGGACGTCATAACGCGAAGTCCTGCTGCCGATGCGCCGTATACCATATTAATCGAAGCGATCTCACTCTCTGCCTGAAGAAATACGCCGCCGATTTTCGGCATTTTCTTTGCCATATATGCGGCAATTTCCGTTTGAGGCGTGATGGGATATCCAAAATAGTGACGGCAGCCTGCTCTGATCGCAGCCTCCGCAATCGCCTCGTTACCCTTCATTAAAATTCTTTCTGCCATTATTTTCTCCATTCCGTTACCGTTTGGTAACTGCAAAAATCTTACTTTTCAACCGTGATAATGCAATCGGGACACATTGTTGCGCAGAAGGCACAACCGATACATTTTTCCTGATCCTTCATATATGCGGGAGAATATCCCTTCGGATTCAGCTTGTCCTGTGCGATTGCCAGACACTGCTTGGGGCACGCGTCAACACACAAGCCGCATCCCTTACACATATCCGTGTTAAACGTTACTTTTGCCATTTTTGTTCCTCCTATTTCCATGACTTTCCTTTGACGTTTCTGTCATTGGGGTAAATCAAAGTATTTCTTTTGAAGCGTCAAGGGTAAGATCGGAAGCTCCGAAAGTTCCCCTGATATGCTTTGTTCGACGGTATGAAGCCAGATCGGAAGTCCCGTTGCAAGGCTGACTGCCTCGGCATACGCAACCGAATCAAGCACGGTCTCGCGCGTTGTTTCAAAACCGATATTCGAATTGTTCACGATACACGTAAACTGAATTCCGCACGCCGTCTCGATTTCCTTCATAATTTCCAGCGTATCCTCTACGGTAGAGGTCAGCGGTCTGTGCCGATTGATGACGAACGCCATACGGTAATCGCCCTCTGCCTTGATCGCATCCGCAAAACGACCAAGCGCATACGCGCCTCTGTCGTCTCCGCCAATATCGACTACGCCGAAGATCGAACGATCCTGAACGAGTCGGTAGCTCTCAGCGGGAATGGCGGGAAGATCGACGTTCGTATTTGCATAACGCGAAGAGATCAAATCGATTCCGTGCGCGGAAAGCTCTTTTTCGCTATCCTTGGTTCTGAAATACGGATTGACGATATCCAGATCGGCAATACAGACCTTCTTACCTTCCTCTGCAAGACGAACTGCGTAGTTCACGGCAATGTTGGTTTTGCCGCTACCGTAATGTCCTGCAAAGAGTGTTAATCTTTTATGTTCCATAGCGATTGTTTCAGCTTTTTTCATCAAAGCTTCTTTCTGATGATCTTTCCACTCGTCGTCTTAGGCAGACTCTCGTGGAATTCTACGATTCTCGGGTACTTATAGGGTGCCGTACGAGACTTGACGTAGTTCTGAATTTCCTTCTTCAACTCGTCCGTACCCTCGGTACCCTGAACAAGCACGATGCTTGCCTTAACCACCTGGCCGCGAATCTCATCGGGTGCTGCGGAAACGCCGCACTCGAGAACGTAAGGAAGCTCCATAATAACGTTTTCGATCTCAAACGGACCGATTCTGTAGCCCGACGACTTAATGACGTCGTCCGCACGTCCTACGTACCAGAGGAAGCCGTCCTCATCGCACCAAGCAAGGTCGCCCGTGTGATAATAACCGTCGCGCCAAGTTTCTGCCGTGACCTCGGGATTACCCTCATACGCATACGCAAGACCGCAAGGAAGTCCCTTCGAGATATCGATACAGATCTCACCGCTCTCACCTGCCTCAACCTTTTCGCCCTCGGGGCTCAGCAAGCAGACCTTATACAGCGGTACAGGCTTACCCATCGAACCGATCTTGTGGCTTCCGCCTGCAAGGTTACCGATGATCAGCGTACTCTCGGACTGACCGAAGCCTTCCATAATCTGAAGTCCCGTATGCTTTTCAAACTGACGGAATACCTCGGGATTGAGTGCCTCGCCTGCCGTCGATGCGTGCTCGATGCTGGAAAGATCGAAGCGAGAAAGATCCTGCTTAATGAGCATTCTGTACATCGTAGGCGGTGCGCAGAAGGTAGTGATATTGTACTTTTTAAAGAGCGGAAGAATCTGCTCTGCGTCAAAGCGATCGAAGTCGTAAACAAAGGTTGCCGCCTCACACAGCCACTGACCGTAGAGCTTACCCCACATTGCCTTTGCCCAACCCGTGTCGGAGATGGTCAGATGCAATCCGTCGGGGTTGACCTGATGCCAATACTTCGCGGTAATAAAGTGCCCGAGCGGATACTTGTGATTATGCGCCGCAATCTTCGGATAACCCGAGGTACCCGAGGTGAAGAACATCAGCATGGGATCATTGCCGCAAGGAGCATCCTCGGTGCGCTCGTAGTGACTGCTGTAGAGGCTGTATTCCTCATCAAAGTTACGCCAACCGTCGCGATTTCCGCCAACGAGAATCTTGTGCGTAAGATTCGGGGATTTTTCTGCCGCCGCGTCGACCGCATTTGCCACGTCACCGTCTGCGGTACAAACGATCGCCTTAATGCCGCCTGCGTTGAATCTGTATTCAAAATCCTTTTCAAGCAACTGATTCGGTGCGGGAATTGCCACGGCACCGAGTTTATTCAAAGCTAACATCGAGAACCAGAACTGATAGTGGCGCTTCAGTACCAGCATCACGCGGTCGCCTCTTTGAATACCGATCGATTTAAAGTAGTTAGCAACTCTTGCGGATTCCTTTTTCATATCCTGGAAAGTAAATTTCCGTTCTGTTCCGTCACCGCTAATATGAAGCATCGCCAGCTTATTCGGCTTACGTCTGCCGAGCTCGTCCACTACGTCAAACGCAAAGTTGAAACGATCCTCGTTTTGGAACGCAATTTCCGTCAGAATACCGTCTTTTTCAGTAGGAAGAATAAAGTCCTGATAAATTCTCTGCTGATTGTCCTCGTCGCGACGCTTGGTGACCGTCGAGGAAGCAGCTACCTGCTCACCCTCTCTTGCCGCCTGGTTGCGAAGCACGATCGCATAGAAGGAGCAATCCGCTCCTCCCACGGCGATCATTCCGTGAGGCATACCCGAATCGTAGTAGATACAATCTCCGGGATTGAGGGTTTCGGTATGATCACCGATCTGAATTTTCATCTGACCGCTGATAACGATATCACATTCCTGACCCTCGTGCGTAACCATCTCGATCTTCTCGTTTTCCGCTCCATTGTGGTACTTCATCTCCATATAAAGCGGAAGTGCGATACGGTTGCGGAATCCGGAAGCGAGGTTATATCCCACCATATGATGGGCTTCCTCAATTCTCTGTCCTTCCCCTCTTCTGGTCAGGGCGTACGAGCGAAGCTTCGGGCTTTTACCCTCAAGAATATCGCTCATATCCACGCCGAAGTTAAGCGCACAGTGATATAAGAACGCAATACTAAGATTTTTGGTACCGTTCTCACACGCTTCGTACTCGCTCTCGTCCATTCCCGTCCGTTCCGCCATTTCGGCAATCGACAGGCCCGTAATCAGACGCAACTCGCGAACACGGTCGGCGATTTGTTTTAATTTATGCTCCATAATGTCCATAGGTTGTTTATACTACCTCTCTTTTACGAATTAAAGCTTATTACGAATAATCTTACCGCTGATCGTCTTGGGCAATTCCTTACGGAATTCGACAATTCTCGGGTATTTGTAAGGAGCCGTGTGAAGCTTGACGTAATTCTGAATATCCTTTTTGAGCTCATCCGTAGCCTCAGTACCGGGGACAAGAACGATACAAGCCTTAACGACCTGACCTCTGACCTCGTCGGGGGCTGCACATACTCCGCACTCAAGAACGTACGGAAGTTCCATAATCGTAGATTCGATCTCAAACGGACCGATACGGTAGCCCGAGGACTTGATGACGTCATCCGCACGTCCGACGTACCAATAATATCCGTCCTCATCGCGCCACGCAAGGTCGCCCGTGTGATACAAGCCATCGTGCCAAACGCTTGCCGTTGCCTCCTCGTTCAGATAGTATCCAAGGAAGAGTCCGCAGCTTGCTTTCGGCTCGGTGTGGATCACGATCTCTCCGTTCACACCGTCCGGCACGGGATTACCGTCGGGATCCGCAAGGTCGATACCGTATCCGGGAATGGGCTTACCCATCGCACCGGGCTTGAGCTGAGTTCCGCGAAGATTGCCGATACCAAGCGTCATCTCGGTCTGACCGAAGCCCTCTGCGATACGAAGTCCGGTGGATTTTTCAAACTGGTAGAATACCTCGGGGTTGAGTGCCTCGCCCGCGGTCGTTGCGTGTCGAATCGAGGAAAGGTCAAAGCGACTGATATCCTGCTTGATGAGCATTCTGTACATCGTAGGCGGTGCACAGAATGTAGTAATGTTATATTGCTTAAAGAGCGGAAGAATCTTCTCCGCATCGAAACGATCGAAATCGTATACGAATACCGCGCACTCACACAGCCACTGTCCGTAGAGCTTGCCCCACAGAGCCTTACCCCAACCGGTTTCCGAGATGGTAAAATGGAGTCCGTCCTTCTCACACAGATGCCAATATTTTGCCGTAACGAAATGTCCAAGCGCATATTTATACGAATGCATTGCCATCTTCGGATAACCCGTCGTTCCAGAAGTAAAGAGCATCAGCATCGGATCGTTGCCGCAAGGAGCATCCTCCGTACGGAGATAACGGCGGCTGAAGAGCGAATATTCCGCATCAAAATTGCGCCATCCGTCTCTCGATCCTCCCACAAGAACCTTCGTCAGTGAGAGATCAGATGCCTTCTCTGCCAACTCGATCTGATGCGCGGTATCTCCATCCGCAGTACATACGACCGCGCTAACGCCTGCCGCTTTAAAACGATAAGTAAAGTCGTGCTCGAGAAGCTGATTGGTTGCAGGAATCGCGATAGCACCGATCTTATGCAGACCGAGAATTGCGAACCAGAACTGATAATGACGCTTAAGTACCAAAAGGACTCGGTCGCCTCTCTGAATACCGAGCGACTTGAAGTAGTTTGCGCTCTGCGAGGAAGCATCCTTGATATCCTTAAAGGTAAATTTGCGTGCGGTCATATCGTTTGATACGTGAACCATTGCAATTTTGTTCGGCTCTTTGCGCGCGATCTCGTCTACCGTATCAAACGCAAAGTTGTATTGATCTTCGTTGGTGTAACCGACGTCGAGGAGAACTCCGTTTTCATCCTCCTTCGTCTGGATAAATTTCTCACACAGAAGCGGCGCGTTCTCTGCCGTCTGCAGACCCGAACCAATGTACATCGGCTGGTCGGTAGCATCACTCGCCATAACAACAGAGAGGAAGACGCAATCCTGATTGTCGATTGCGATCATTCCGTGAGGTGTCGAAGACTTGAAGAAAATGCTATCCCCCTCGTGCAAAATCTCCTCATGCTCTCCGATGCGGAAGCGCAACGATCCCTTGATTACCATATCAAATTCCTGACCTGAGTGCGTTACCGTACTGATGGGCATCTTTTGGAGCTCGTCCGAATACTGATAGGTAACCCAATAGGGTGTCGCAAGCTTTTTACGGAACTGCGATGCAATTGCCTGAATCGTGATACCGTCCTCTGCCGCAGTAGTGAGACCCTCACCCTTTCGCGTCACGGTATATCCCGAGAGCTTTGCGCTATGCCCCTCAAGAAGATCGGTAATCTCAATTCCATATGCCTTAGCACACTTATGTATAAAGGTAAAGGGCAGATCAATGCTACCAGTTTCATACGAGCAATAAAGCTCTTCGGAAACCTCAGTCAACTCTGCCATCTGCGCAGATGTATAGCCCATAATCTGACGCATCTCGCGTATACGCAACGCGACCTTTTCAAGTTGATTGACATCTGATTGATTTGTCATAATTACTAAAACTCCTTTCAGGAAATCATAAAACAAAAAAACGTCTCAAGAAGAAAATCTTGAGACGAGCATAAACTACTCGCGGTACCACTCAAATTACGGAAAACCGCCACTTAGAACCCTTATAAGTTCTTACCCTTAACGCGGGAAACGTGAAACCCTAACCATTGCTCGGATTCCCGACTCGGAAGTGATGGGTAGCTCGACTTTTTGCAATCGGCTCGCACCAAACGCCGACTCTCTGAATGCTCATTATGCCCTACCGTCTTCGTCACAGTTTTTTCTTTATATCATACTATATTTTATCATTTCTTCGCAAAAAAGTCAAACATTTTCTTTCACAAAAATGCACAAACTTTCAAAATTATTAAATTGTTTTTTGTATATTATCATCAAATATCACATTTTTTTGTATTTTGCACTTGACAAAACGAAAATTTAATGGTTAAATATATATAAAAATAAGAAAGACACTGACGTAAATTTTACCCCGTATTCGAATGCAACACAGAGGCGGCGTTTGGTGCGAGCCGATGCAAACGTTTTGGGTGTACTCATTCCCGAGTCGGTCTTGTCAACGCGAAAGCAAGTAATGAGACACGGTAGCCCCCGTTACAGGGCAAGGCCTTTCTTTGGGCTTTTGAGTGATTTCCCTTCTTGGGGGGTAATCAGGGTGGTACCACGAATATGATTCGTCCCTGAAGCCGTACGAGCGGCTCGGGGATTTTTTTATTTGAAAGGAGTTATCTACAAATGATGAGACAAATTGTAATCAGCGACGCAACGATGAAACAGACCTCTGAAGATCTGCGCCTTACGTTTAAGGAAAAAATTGAGCTTTGCAAGCTTTTGGACAAAATCGGTGTCGATTTGATCGAGCTTGACGGGATCAAATCGCCTCGAATTGATTCGCTTTTAATCAAATCAATCGTAGCCGCTGTTCATCACAGCCGCGTCGCCGTTCCCGTAGAGCTCTTGAATGACGAAAATATCGAACGAACCTGGGCAGCTCTGAAAAACGCAAAAAAACCTCGTCTTCAGGTTTGTGCTCCCACAAGCGCCGTGTAAATAGAATATCTGTTCCACCAAAAGCCGGAGGCAATGATCGAATCGATCCGTCAAACAGTCGCGGCCTGCCGTGAGCTGTGCGATGACGTAGAGTTCGTTGCGGGCGACGCCACACGTAGCGAGAGCGACTTTCTCGGAAAGGCTGTAGAGGCTGCCGTTTCCGCAGGCGCAACCACCGTAACGCTTTGCGATACGGCAGGAACGATGCTCCCCTCCGAGTTTGCTGAATTTATCCGCCGTCAGTATAGCGCGATCCCCTGTCTTTCCGAGGTCACTCTCGGTGTCTGCTGCGCCAACACCATCGCAATGGCGGACGCTTGCGCTATGATGGCAATTGCGGAGGGTGCAGGACAAATTCGTGCGGCAGCTTACACAATCTCTGAGGCATCTCTTTCCACCGTTACTCGAATTCTTACGGCAAAGGCAGACTCGCTGAATGCGTGCATTGGCGTGAAAGCAACGCAGCTGAGCAGAATCATCTCGCAAATCGACTGGCTCTGCCACACCGGAAAGAGTCAACCCGCTACCACCGAATCCGAGCAAGACGATGACGTGTTCCTCACGGCACACGACACGGAGGAAGCGGTTTCAGCAGCCACGGTAAGACTCGGATACGATCTCTCCGACGAGGATGCACAGAAGGTATATGCGGCATTCCGTCAGATCGCAGACAAGAAAGAAAAGGTCACCTTCAAGGAGCTTGATGCCATCGTGGCATCCTCTGCGATGCAGGTACCCTCTACTTACAAGCTCGATACCTACGTGATCACCTCCGGAAACACGATCTCGGCTACCGCTCATATTAAACTCGTCAAAAACGGAACTCCCGTGGAGGGTGTTTACATTGGTGACGGCTCAATCGACGCGGCTTTCCAGGCGATCGAGAAAATCACCGGTTGTCACTACGAGCTCGACGACTTCCAGCTTCAGGCAGTCACCGAGGGACGTGAGGCAATGGGACAAACCGTCGTCAAGCTTCGCGCGGGCAACAAGGTTTATTCGGGCAGAGGTATCTCTACCGACATCGTTGGCGCAGGAATTCAAGCCTATCTGAGCGCCTTAAATAAAATTGTTTACGAGGAGGAAATCGAATGAAACTTTCCTTTTCCACAAGAGGATGGCCAAATCTTTCTTTTGAGGAAATGCTTGAGGTCGCCCTGGATATGGGATTTTCTGGCGTTGAGGTATACAATCTCGCAAAATTTGATCCGTTGATGGAAAAAGGCGGTCCCTTCCATAAGTACAACACCGCCGCCACAGTTCGTCAGCTCAGAGAGAGAGGACTCTCGATTCCTTGCTTTGACACCTCTCTTGATATCTCGTGCGATAACACCGCGATATCGACGATAAAAAATCTGCTTGAGATCGCGCACAATGCAAGAGTTCCCTACGTCGTGGTATGCGCATTACGCGACGACGAGGAGGCGGTATATTCCGCACTCACCGAGCTTTTGCCAATTGCCGCCGAGAAAAAAGTAAGTATCCTGATCAAAACCAGCGGAATTTACGCAGACACCCTCCGCCTTCGCGCGATGCTCGACAGCTTTGCCAGCGACCATCTCGCAGCACTGTGGGATGTTCATCATCCGTATAGAGATCACGGAGAATCTGGAGATCAAACCATCAAAAATCTCGGTGCTTACGTTGCGCACGTCCATATGCGCGACTCGGATGATGACGGCGCATATCAGCTGATCGGTGAAGGAACGATGCCCATCGAAGACGTAATGCGCGCACTTTCTTCGGTCAACTACGACGCGTTTATCTCCCTCGAATGGAAGCCAGAATGGCTCGATGATCTTCAAGATCCCGAAATTATTTTCCCCCATTTTGTCAACTATATGTCGCATTTTCATTCCACGAGGGATATGAAAAAGAGTCTTTACTTCAACCACGACGGCACGGGACAGTACGTTTGGAAAAAGGACGAGCTCATCGACCTGACCTTCTCCGAGGTACTCGACAGAGTAGCAGACGAGTTTCCCGATCAGTACTGTTTCAAGTACACGACGCTCGATTATACCCGCACCTACTCGCAGTTCCGCGAGGACGTAGACCGTTTTGCCAGAGCGCTTGTTTCTCTCGGTGTCAAGGCGGGCTCTAAGGTTGCTGTCTGGGCAACCAATCTTCCCGCGTGGTATATCACCTTCTGGGCAACCACCAAGATCGGTGCCGTTCTCGTTACCGTCAACACGGCATATAAGATCCACGAGGCGGAATATCTGCTCCGTCAATCCGACACGCATACGCTCGTGATGATCGAGAGCTGTCTTGACTCGAATTACAAGGAAATCATCAACACCCTTTGCCCCGAACTGAAGAACACCGTCCCCGGAGAGCCTCTCCACGCAAAAAAGCTTCCCTTCCTTCGCAACGTCATCACCGTTGGATTTAAACAGGAAGGATCGCTCACCTTCGAGGAAGCAATGACACGTTATAAACTCGTCAGCCGCGAGCAGGTTGCCAGAATGGCGGCAGCCGTCAAGCCGAGCGACGTTTGCAATATGCAGTACACCTCGGGTACGACAGGCTTTCCAAAGGGCGTAATGCTCACGCACTACAACGTTGTCAACAACGGAAAATGTATTGGTGACCGTATGGGACTTTCCACAGCGGACCGAATGATGATCCATGTTCCAATGTTCCACTGCTTCGGTATGACACTCTCGATGACCTCGTCGATGACGCACGGTGCTACAATGTGTCCAATGCCCTATTTCTCCGCAAAATCCTCTCTGGCGTGTATCAATCAAGAGAAGATTACCTGCTTTAACGGCGTACCGACGATGTTTATCGCAATGTTCAATCACCCGAACTACCGCAATACTGACTTCTCGCATATGAGAACGGGAATTATGGCAGGATCAGGCTGTCCCCCCGAATTGATGAAGCGCGCCGCACGTCCCGACGAGATGAATATGACGGGAATCGTCAGCGTTTACGGACAAACCGAATGCGCGCCCGGTAATACGATGAGCTCGTGGACCGATCCGCTGGACGTCCGAACCGAAACGGTAGGATCCGCATTCCCACACGTCATGTGTAAAATTATTGATCCTGAAACAGGAACCGAAGTTGGTCCCGGTGTCAACGGCGAATTCTGTGCCAAGGGATATAACACAATGAAGGGCTACTATAAAATGCCAGATGCCACCAAGGAAACGATTGATGAGGACGGATGGCTCCACTCGGGCGACCTCGCTTGCCGTGATGAGAACGGAAATTATAAAATTACCGGACGTCTTAAGGATATGATCATCCGCGGCGGTGAAAATATTTACCCCAAGGAAATCGAGGAATTTATTTATACCCACCCGATGACAAAAGACGTTCAGGTCATCGGCGTTCCCGATAAAAAATACGGCGAGGAGATTATGGCTTGCATTATCCTCAAGGAACCGGGAAGCGTCACGGTGGAGGAGATGAGTGCCTATATTAAATCCAGCATGGCGCGCCATAAAGTTCCGAAGTATATCGAATTTGTGGACAGCTTCCCGATGAACGCGGCAGGCAAAGTGCTCAAATATAAGATGCGACAGGACGCCGCAGAGCGCCTCGGACTTGTTGGCGACGGTGCCGATACAGCAGGTCCCCAAAAATAACAAAAAAACCGCTTGCTCTCCACGGAGTAAGCGGTTTTCTTTTTGGTTATTTCAATTTTTTCATTTCCAGATACCGACAAACGTCACCGACCGTAACAAACTTCACAGGCTCTGTAAAACGGAAGCCAAACGCCGCCTCGATCTCCATCGCAAACAGCATAATCGAAAGCGAATCCAAGGCGAGGTCCTCGATCAGTCGAGTATCCTCGTTCACCTCGTCCATTTTAATATTCTGATTAACCTTCGCCAAAATTTCCTTTAATTGATCCAACATTGTTCAGTCCTCCGTTTTGATGTTTTTAAGGGTTTTGAGATAGGAACGACGCTTCTTGTGTTGCTCCGCGTCAAAATATTTCCACTGTGCCATCACCTGCGTATTGGTTTCGAGATTGAGATTAGTTTCAAAGTGCTCAATCTCTCCGCTTTCTAAATACTCGGTCATTTTTTGCAGCATCACTGCGTTGATGCCTGCCGACTGATATTCAGGGAGGATCGCCACCAGCGCAAGATCCACAACCTTTGGCTTTCTGACCAGACGCAAAAGTCTGCAAAGCGTTGCGGGAGTAAGGCGTCCGCCGCTCTTTCTAAGTGCTTCGCCAAAGGACGGAATGCACAGAGCAAAAGAAACGACTCTGTCGGTTTCGTCACAGATCACGATCAGATATTTTTTGTTGATCACCAGCATAAACTGATCAATCAGCTGCTGTTTCATACTCTCGGTAAAGGGGACCGTGCCGTAAAGATGGCAATAGCAGAGGTCAATACACTCAAAGACGCCGTCCTTGTAGCGATCGATATATTCCCTTTTGCTCATCTTGTCCGAATCGACCACGTGAAGCCGGCTGAGCTCCAGCGCGCGCTCTGCGACTCTTGCGAGCATTTCGTTTTTGACCTTCGGTGCTTTGAGTGCAAACTCCAGCCAATCGATCTCTTTCGCGTAGCCACAAGCCTCAATCAGCCTCGGATAGTACTCGTAATTATACTGCTCCTCAAAGGTTGAAAGATGCTCAAATCCCTCGATCAGAAGACCTTCTCGCTCAAGGTCGCTGTAGCCGAGGGGGCCGCAAACGGTATCCATCCCCTGCTTTTCCGCCCAATTCTCCAGCGCCCCAAAGAGCGCTTTTGCCACTTCGACGTCATCCACAGCGTCAAATCGGGTAAAGCGAACTCGTTTTTCGGCGTGAAGCTCGTTGAACTGCTTTTGTAAAATTCCTTGAATTCTTCCCACCGTTTTTCTATCTTGTACCGCAAGAAAAAAGACACTTTCGCAGGTATCTGCATAGGCGTTTTTTGTGGTGAAAATTTTCATTTCATCACCGTAAAGCGGTGGAACAAACTGGGAACATCCTTTGTAAAGTCTGATGGAAAATCGAACGAACTCTCTCTGCTCCGCTTTTGTCTTTACTTCGACAATTTTAACATTTTTCATCACTCAGTCCTCAAGGGCTTCATCCTCTCGGCGAAGGAAAGCAAGTCCGTATCCGGCAAGCCAAGGTCCGCAGTGACAACCGCTGACGGGAGACACGATCATCGGCTCATGGTTAGGTTCAATTCCGTATTGCTTTTCGATCTCCATCTGCTGCTCGACGAGCGACGTACCCGTGTACATACGCCAGAGCACGTAGTCCTCGGGAGAACGGTCTCCGATCATTTCCTTCACGATCATGCATTCCTGATGCAATGCCTTTTTGAGGGTTCTGACGCTCTGCAAGGAACAGATTTCCCCCTCGTGCGTAAAATGAAGTACGGGGCAAACGCTGAGCATTTTGCCCATCAACGCCTTTCCTCCCTTGAGTCTTCCGTTGTAAATAAGATAATCCAATTTTCCCACAACGCCGATAAATTCCTGACGCTTCATCATCCAGGCAATCTCCTTAAGAATGGTTTCGGTAGGAATATCCTTCTGCACCATTTCCGCCGCCTTGATGGCAAGAAGTCCCTCGCCAAAGCAAGCGATTTTGGAGTCAACGACCGTAATTTTAATACGGTCGGAGAATTCCTCGGCGATCAAACGAATGAGATTGTAGGTTCCGCCAAGGTACGAGCTCAGAGCAATCACGATGACCTCGTCGTATCCGTCGGCACACGCCTTTTCGAACTGGGACATAATCTCTTCTCTCGTTGGCATCGAGGTGTAGGGCAAATGATTCTGAGGATCTTCGAGAACCTCCAGCTGACGGTAAAATTCTACGGGATCAAGGTCCAATCCCTCGCGATATTCCTTTCCCTGAAAATGAACGTGAACGCGGATAAAGTCAATATCGTATGTTCTGTAACGTTCGGGAGCATACTCAATGCAACCCGTGGAGGTACATATAATTTTTCTCTTGTTTGCCATTGTCTTTCTCCTTTATTCTCTTCGTTTATCTATGATCTCTGCCTTCAAACAGAGTTTGATTTTTTGCCATATTCAAAAGCATCGACGAGGTGTTTTTGATCGAGTCTGCGTTTGCCGTTCCTCTTGCTTTGAGGATCGGCTTTCCAACGCCAAGAATGATTGCGCCACCCAGCGCGCTGAAGTCATACAGCCCCATCAGATACGCCACCAGCTTCATCATCTCGGGATTGCCCGTTTTCTTTGCGTATTTGACGATGTCGGTAATGATGCGGCGGGCAATTCCCTCCGAGTTCTTAAAGACCTGATTTCCCGCAAAGCCGTCGCAAACGAGGACGTCGCAATCGCCTGAAAGTGCGCGATTTCCCTCGATATTTCCGATAAAATTGAGCTCCGTCTCCAGCTTCAAGCGCGCGTGCGTTTCCTTGACGAGCTTATTTCCCTTCGTTGCCTCGGCGCCATTGGAAAGCAGACCGATGCGGGGAGATTCGATGCCGTAAAATTCCTTCATAAATTCCGATCCCATATGCGCGAAGGCAACCAGCTGATCGGCAGTACAGTCAATATTTGCGCCCGTGTCGCAAAGACAGGTAAATCCGCCCTGCTCTGCAGGAAGAATTGCCGCAAGCGCGGGACGCTTGAGCTCCTTTGCCGGAACGTAGCGAAGCGATCCTGCCAAAAGCGCCCCCGTACTACCCGCATTAATCAAACCGACGAGATCCTCTTGCTCTCCCAGTGCGACGAGTGCCTTGACGAGCGAAGAATCGTTTTTACGGAAGATCGCCTCCATCGGATTGTCGTAATTGGTGATCACCTCCGATGCGTGAACGATTTCAATGCGTGCACGGTCACAATCGATTTCACTTAGCTTTTTTTCAAGGATTCCGGCGTCACCGAACAGCACCACCGAAAGATCCTCGTGCTCACGGAGCGCCTGTACCGCTCCCTCCACCAACAGCTCGGGGCCGTGGTCGCTTCCCATGACATCAATGGCAATTTTATAGGTTTTCATCTCAATTCTCCTTATTCTACGGCAATCAGATAATCGTATATTTTTTGTCCACCGAGATAGACCTCGACAACGTGGTCTTCAAAACGCTCCTCAAGCGCCTCACTCATTGCCACGCGATCCTCCTCGGACACGGATTCTCCGACAAAAAGGGTAATCAGCTCACGGTCGGAAAGATCCTCAATGCGCTCGATCATATCTCCGAGTGCCGTGATGGGATCGACGTTCGACGTAAGCAATTCTCCGTCCAAAATACCGATATATTCTCCCTCTCTGACCGATACGCCGCCAATGACCGTATCACGCACAGCAACCGTCAATTCTCCCGACACCACGGCATCCTTTGCCGCGATAAGATCGTCAACCTGATCGTCGGGGTCGGTCACGGACGGATTGAATACCGACAGTGCCGCATATCCCTGGGGTAGGGTTTTGGTGGGAATAACCCGTACGGGGGCACCTCCCCAAAGCTCCGCCGCCTGCTGTGCCGTCAGGAGGATATTTCCGTTATTGGGGAACACAAAAATGTAATCTACGTTCAATGCTTCAAACGCCGAAAGAAACTGCTCGGCAGAAGGATTGCCCGTTTGTCCACCGTCGATGATAACGTCCGCACCGAGCGAAGTGAAGAGCGCCTTCATTCCCGCCCCCGTAGCCACCGTGACAACGCCGTAACGCTTGTGCGGCGTTTTCTTTTTTTGTGGCTCGGCGAGCTTTTTTTCGGAATGCTGAAGGGACATATTTTCGATCTTCACACTCAGAAATTCACCGTAGATCTGACAAAGTGTCAGGACGTCTGAGGGTGTGAGCGTATGCGCGTGCACCTTGAGAAGATCCCCCTCACGGATCGCCACAATCGAGTCGCATCCAAGGTTTTCCAAACGGTCGCTGAACACCTTGACGTCAAGAGCTTCTCTCTCAAGCTTTGCTCTCTGCAAACGCACCATACACTCGGTACAGTAACCGTAAGTCAATGTACTGTCTGTGGTAAAAAGATCGTAATTGATCTCGGCACTTGCCGTTTCCTCTCTCTTCGGCAAGAGACTCTTTTCTTCTTCGCAAAGCGCGGCATACATTCCTTTTGCGATATACAGATATCCCGCGCCACCACTGTCGACCACGTCAGCTTCGCTCAATACGGGAAGGATATCCTTGGTCCGCGCAAGTGAGCGCTCAGCCTCCTCGATATTCAGCTTTAAAAACTCCTCCAGCGTGCTATCCTCCGCCAAATGAGATTTCGCATACTCGGCGCTTTCGCGCACGACAGTCAAAATTGTTCCCTCCACGGGCGTTACCACAGCAGAATACGAGCGTTTCACGCCATGCAGATACGCCGCGGAAAGCTCCGCAATGCTTGCACTTTCCTGCTGTTTCTTGGAAAGCTCCTCGCAGATTCCCGCAAAGAACTGCGACAAAATGACGCCTGAATTTCCTCTTGCGCCAAAGAGCGAACCCTTGGCAAAATTGCTTGCCGCCGCAGAAAGTGTCGCGGCATCGTTTTCCATCATTTTGAACACGCCGCTTTCGATCGTTTTGGTCATATTGGTTCCCGTATCTCCGTCAGGAACGGGAAATACATTTAGATCGTTGATCTCTTCCATATGTAAGCGAATTCCGTTGGCTCCGCCGCAGAGAATCCGCTGAAAGGTTTTTCCGTCAAGTCTTGTAATTTCCATAATCTCTCCGTCATTCAAGATCAATATATTTTAGTTCGTCGGTGCTACCGATACTGCCTCGAGAAGCCGCACGGTGGAATGGATTACCTGATCAATATCGTACTTTTTATTTAAAAACAGAAAATCTCTTACAACCCGTACAAATCCACCGATCGCAAAAGAAATTTTGATGTGATCTTCTACGGGCTTTACGGTAGGATTGTATAGTGCGTGAAGTCGCTCCTCGAGCCTTGCGCACAGGATCTCCTGTTTACCGCGGAAAATGATCCGAAGATCCTCGGACTGCTTTTCCAGCGAACAAAGAAGTCCCACAATATATGCCCTTGGGTTATCAAACATCTGATCGCATTCCACGAAATCCATCATCACCAAATCAATCGCGGAATCCTCGATCTCCCTGGAAAGCTCGTTTGAGTCAGTATAATGGTGATAAAAGGTTGTCTTATTGATCTGCGCCATTTCACAGATATCCTTGACCTTGATTTTTTCGGGCATCAAGCGCTCTCTAAGTGACAAAAAAGCGGTTTTGATCTGCCCTCGCGTTTTGACCATTCGTAAATCCATCAAATCTCCCCCTGCTGTTACTATATTCCGATCGTTCCAAAATAATCAACTTTAGTTGCATAATCATATTATAGTCGTTTTTTGTCGAAAAGTCAATAGCTTTCAAAGAAAAATGCTTGGCAAGAAAATTCTTCTTCCCAAGCATTGTTTAATCATCTTCACGATACGGCTCTCCGTACTTCGCCTCATACGCCTCGTTTTCTCGGATCATCCACAAAGGAAGGTCGGACGGCGTTGGCTCACGCGCTATACACGCAAAGAAATCGTCCAGATATTGCGTTGGATGCAGTGAAAAATTCAACACCGAAGCAACACGCATCAAACGTCCCTTTTCATCCAAAAGTTCAAGATTTTCATCCTGAACCCGTATGCTTTTTCCGCACTCGATCGGATATTGCGCCGTCGGATCCATTGGATCGGAGGCGTGCGAAAGAATGCGCTGAAGCTGTCGATATATACGATAATCGCGTTCTGAAGTAATATGAAAGAGCTCGTAGGTCTTCTGAGCATTCATCAGCAAAAACATATTCGTATATTTGGGAGCAAATACGCCCTCGTCCTGAATTTCAATAGGCGAAGAAAGCCGTTTCCATTCCTTGACCCGAAAAAGATAATAGTCCTCTTCCCCGTTCTGTCTTCGAACTCCAAAGCGGATCTTCTTTCTCTTCACGCGCCGAATTGCCGTCACTGCGCCGTAATAACAGATCCCCGATTCCGAAAAACGCGCCGACTGATACAGCGCCACATAACGGATGGGAAAACAAGTCGGATCAAAGTGCCGTTCGGGAGCGTAATAATACTTCTTTGCCAGATTGTGTCGGAATTGCTCCTCCGAGCCAAACGAGCCAACCAAAACGTCGCGCTCCAACCAATTCACCTCTGAAAGACGGATCTCGATCTCGGCTTCCATCTCGGCCAGTGCGTCTTTCAAAATCACGTACGAATTGTACAGCGCCCGATCATAGACGGAACTCTGGACAATCTCCTTGATTTTCATTGCGTTTTCAAACACTCTCTGCCAATGCGGATGCGTGCTTAGCGTCGCAAGCTTTGAGAAGAGGTGCCCCCAAAGCTCTTCTGCGCTTTCGTCGATCGAATAGTGCGATTTGAGGTCGTCAAAGTGCTTCAAGATCGACCGAATCAAATAGCAAATCCATCGATTTTCCTTGGTATCGTATAGCAAAGAAAAAGAAACATTTTCGGGAGACAAAGAAATCGATTGTTTTCCTTTGAGCACGCGGAGTGTTCGATCAGCTCGGCAAGTTTTTCGCGCGGGATTTTTCATAAGACGCTCTGCTTCTGCAACAAAGTCCTCCCATGGTTTCTGAAGCCGCTGAAGTTCTTCCAAATGGATCGTGTTCGGCAATCCTATCCGCCCCCTTTCCTCATTTTTTTATCCTTTACCGTCATTCTATCATATTCTCTTCGATTTTTCAAGAAAAAAAGCAAAAAAACAAGTTTTTTGGCAAGAGAAATTTCAAATATGAATTGACAAAAAAAGGTTTTCGTGCTACAATGAAATATATTATTTTTTATATAAAAAAGGTAAAGAGATAAAATGATTTGGTCAAAAGAAGAAACATTACCCAGAGAAGAACTTGAAAAATTACAGTTGGAGCGCTTGCAGGAAACCGTCCACCGCGTTTACGCCAAGGTTGCTCCCTACCGCGCAAAAATGGATGCGGCAGGTGTCAAGCCTGAGGATATTCAATCTCTTGCGGATCTGAAAAAGCTTCCCTTCGTTACGAAGCAGGATATGCGTGATACTTATCCCTTTGGTCTGTTTGCCGTCGATCGCGACGAGCTCGTAAGAATTCACGCCTCGAGCGGAACGACGGGCAAGCCGACCGTTGTCGGTTATACGAAAAAGGATCTGGAAATCTGGACCGAATGCGTTTCGCGTATCGCTTGTATGGGCGGCGCGTCCTCGCACGACGTAGCACAGATCTGCTTCGGTTACGGAATGTTTACGGGTGCGCTCGGTCTGCACTACGGCTTGGAAAATATCGGAGCCGTCATCGTGCCCTCTTCGACAGGAAATTCCGAAAAGCAAATTATGTACATGCAGGATTTTGAAACCTCGCTGCTCGTTGCCACCCCCTCGTACGCACTGCGTCTTGCCGAGGTTGCAAGAGAGATGGGCGTGGATCCCATCAAGGATCTGAAGGTCAAGATCGCCCTCGTCGGAAGCGAAATGCTCACCGACGCGATGCGTGAGGAAATGCATAAATATTGGGGCAAGGATCTGCTCATCACCTCGAACTACGGTATGAGTGAGCTGATGGGTCCCGGCGTTTCGGGTGAATGTACCGAGCTTTGCGGTATGCACATCAACGAGGACTACTTCCTCCCCGAAATCATCGATCCCGCCACGGGAGAGGTTCTTCCCGCAGGAGAAAAGGGCGAACTCGTCATCACCTGCATCAAAAAGGAAGGAATTCCGCTCATCCGTTACCGCACCAAGGATATTACCAGACTCTTCTACGAGCCCTGTAAGTGCGGAAGAACCTTCTGCCGTATGGAAAATCTTTCGGGCAGAAGCGACGACATGCTCAAGATCCGCGGTGTCAACGTCTTCCCGAGTCAGATCGAAGAGGTCATTCTCGGTGTTGAAGAACTCGGACCTCACTACGAGATCATTCTTGAGCGCGACGGCTACCTCGACAAGATGACCATCAAGGTCGAGCTTGCGCAAAGCACCGACTCTTTCTCGGTATTGGAGCGAATTTCCACTACCGTAAGGAATAAATTAAGGGTGATTCTGGGACTTGATGCTAAGGTTCTTCTGGTATCGCCCAACACCCTTCAGCGCTTTGAGGGCAAAGCAAAACGAGTAAAGGATTTAAGAAACAAATAAGGAGTAAATACCATGGCAAAGAAAACCATTATGCTTGGAAATGAAGCCATCGCAAGAGGCGCATTTGAAGCAGGCGTCAAGGTTTCGAGCGCGTACCCCGGTACCCCCTCGACCGAGATCAGCGAATATCTTGCAAAATACGAAGAAGTTTATACCGAATGGGCACCCAACGAAAAGGTTGCCGCTGAGGTTGCCATCGGCGCGTCGATCGCAGGCGTAAGAAGTATGGCTTGTATGAAGCACGTCGGACTGAACGTTGCGGCAGACCCTCTCTACACCTTTGCTTATACGGGTGTTGGCGGCGGCTCGGTCATCGTCGTTGCAGACGATCCCGGTCTTGCCAGCTCGCAGAACGAGCAGGATACGAGAATGATCGCCCGTGCGGCACACGTTCCCGTACTCGAGCCCTCGGATTCTCAGGAAGCCAAGGACTTTATGAAGTATGCTTACGAGCTGAGTGAAGCATACGATACCCCCGTCATTCTTCGCACCACCACCAAGCTTGCACACTCTCAGAGCACCGTGGAGCTTTGTGATCGCGTAGAGGTTGAAACCAAAAAATACGAGCGTAGCGTTCCGAAGTTCGTTATGATGCCCGCCTCTGCAATTGGACGTCACCTCGTTGTCGAGGATCGCGAAAACCGTATGGCAAAGGATGCCGCTTCCTTCCCCATCAACCGTATGGAAATGGGAGACACCGAGATCGGCTTTATTACCTGCGGTATTGCATATCAGTACGTCAAGGAGGTCTGCCCGAACGCAAGCGTGCTCAAGCTTGGTCTGGTCAATCCGATCTCCCGTGAGCTCGTTGAGGAATTTTGCGGCAAGGTAAAGACGGTTTACGTCTTTGAGGAGCTTGAGCCCGTCATCGAGGAGCAGGTCCGCGCTTGGGGCTTCTCTGTCAAGGGCAAGGAGTGCTTCACCCGTCAGGGCGAATACAGCGCAAATCTTCTCAAAAAGGTACTCTACGGAGCTGACGACGCGGTATTTGCCAAGGCAGATACGCCCAACCGTCCTCCGATTCTCTGCCCCGGTTGTCCCCACAGAAGCGTATTCTCGGTACTGAACAAGCTGAAGATCCACGCTGCTGGCGACATCGGCTGCTACACGCTCGGAGCGGTCGCTCCCCTGAGCGTCATTGATACGACGATCTGTATGGGCGCAAGTATTTCCACCCTGCACGGTATGGAAAAGGCATGCGGCGAGGGATACGTAAAGAACTGGGTTGCCGTCATCGGTGACTCGACCTTCTTACATACGGGTATCAATTCTCTGATCAATATGGTCTACAACAAGGCGACCGGCACCGTAATGATTCTCGACAACCGCACGACGGGTATGACGGGACATCAGGAGCACGCCGCAACGGGTAAGACGCTCAAGGGCGAAGACACGAATGCCGTGGATCTCGCTGAGCTTTGTCACGCCGTCGGCGTCAAGAACGTCATTGAGGTCAATGCCTTTGACGTTGTCGAGCTTGAGCGCATCGTCAAGGAAAGCGTCGCAAGCGATACGCTGACCGTCATTATCACGAAATCGCCCTGCGTGCTTCTCAAGGGACAGAAGTTCCCGAACCGCTGTGCCGTCAATCCCGACGCTTGCCGCAAGTGCGGTGCTTGTATGAAGATCGGATGCCCCGCAATGACGCGTGGCGAGGACGGAAAGGTCCGCATTGACGAAACGATGTGTAACGGCTGCGGACTCTGCAAAAACTATTGTAAATTCAACGCAATCGAAACGGTGGTGAGATAAAATGACGAAAAATATTATGATTGTCGGTGTTGGCGGACAAGGTACGCTTCTCACCAGCAGAATTATCGGAAAGACCGCAATGGAGATGGGACTTGACGTCAAGATCTCCGAGGTGCACGGAATGGCACAGCGCGGCGGAAGCGTCGTTACCTTCGTTCGCTTTGGCGAGAAGGTATACGAACCTGTCGTTGAAGAAGGTCAGGCAGACGTCATCATCGCATTTGAGCGTTTGGAGGCACTCCGCTATGCTCATTTCCTCAAGAAGGACGGCGTTCTCGTCGTCAACGATTGCCGCATTGATCCGATGACCGTCGTCATCGGCGCAAAGCAGTATCCCGCCGAGATCCTTGAAGGATTGAAGCAAGAGCACGAGCTCTACGCGATTGACGGTCAGTCGATTGCCAAGGAGCTTGGAAACGCCAAGGTGCTCAACTCGGTGGTTCTCGGCTATGCCGCAAAATTCATCGGCTTTGAAAAGGATACGTGGCTTGACGTTATCGCGTCTACCGTTCCTCAAAAGACCATTGAAATCAACCAAAATGCATTTTTAAAGGGTTACGACTCCCATCAGGCATAACCCCGCATCATCCTAAAGGAGAAGAACCATGATTTGGAATGAAACAAAAGAATGTATGAGTCGGGACGAAATGTCCAACCTGCAAAGCGCAAGACTCGTCAAGCTCGTCGACTACGTATATCACAACGTAGAATTCTATCGCAAAAAAATGCAAGCCGTCGACCTGATGCCCGGGGACATCAAGAGCATCGAGGATCTCTCGAAGCTTCCCTTCACCACCAAGGACGATCTGCGCGACAACTATCCCTTTGGACTCTTTGCCGTACCCAATTCCGAGATCGTACGTATTCACGCATCGAGCGGAACGACGGGCAAGGCAACCGTTGTAGGCTATACCCGCCACGACCTTGAAATTTGGTCGGAATGTGTGGCAAGATGCCTTACGATGGCAAACGTAGGAAAGGATGACGTCATTCAGATCGCTTACGGCTACGGACTCTTTACGGGCGGTCTTGGCGCACACAGCGGTGCGGAAAAGATCGGAGCCACCGTCGTTCCGATGAGCACGGGTAACTCCAAGAAGCTGACGACGATGATGATCGACTTCGGCGCCACCGCGATTGCTTGTACTCCATCGTATCTCTTACATATCTCCGAAGTGCTTGCCGAGGAAAAGCTCCTTGACAAGATCAAGCTCAAATCCGCAATCTGCGGTGCTGAGCCTTGGACCGAAAAAATGCGTCACGAGATCGAATCCCGTCTGAACATCAAGGCGTACGACATTTACGGCTTGAGCGAGGTCATGGGTCCCGGTGTTGCCTGCGACTGTGAATATCACAAGGGTCTGCACGTCTGTGAGGATCACTTCTATCCCGAGGTTCTCAACTCCGCAACGCTTACGGCGGTTGCTCCCGGAGAAACGGGTGAGCTTGCCTTCACAACGCTGACCAAGGAAGGAATTCCGCTGATCCGTTACAGAACCAAGGATCTGACGAGCATCAGCTACGACACCTGCGAATGCGGCAGAACCAGCGCAAGAATTTCGCGCTTCAAGGGACGCGTGGACGATATGCTCATCATCCGCGGCGTCAATGTCTTCCCGAGCCAGATCGAGGCGGCGCTCGTTGAGGTAGAGGAGGTTACTCCTCACTATATGATGATCGTTGACCGTGTCAACAATCTCGATACGCTCGAGGTTCAGGTGGAGCTCGATCCGAAGTATTACACCGACGAGATCCGCACACTTCAGTTGCTCAACAAAAAGATCGCGCACGTCATTCAGCAGGCACTCGGCATCAGCGCAAAGGTCAAGATCGTAGAGCCGCAAACCCTCGTTCGCAGCGAAGGAAAAGCAGTTCACGTCATCGATAACCGCAAATTATATTGATTTTCAGGAGGAATTATCATGCTTGCAAAACAGTTAACGGTATTTATTGAAAACAGAACCGGTCGTCTTTGTGAGGTTCTCAACGTATTGAAGCAGAACAAGGTCAATATTCTCTCGCTCAGCCTTGCGGACACCACCGAATACGGCTTGCTCCGTCTGATCGTGGATCAGCCTGCGCTCGGCAAAGAAAAGCTGACCGAAAACGGTTTTTCTTCCCTGCTCTCCGAGGTTTCGATCATCAAGATTCCGCACAAAGCAGGAAGCTTGCAGGAGCTTCTCAAGGCGATCGAAGAGGGCGGTGTCAATATCGAATATATGTACGGTCTTTCGATTGAGGATGACGAGGCATACGTCGTGCTCAAGGCATCCGATGCGGCAAAGATCGAAGAAATCTTCGCGGATTACGAAATCACGACCGTCTCTAGCGAACATCTGCATGGCTTGAACTAAAACAAGACAACGATAAAAAATGATGATTGATTTTCATACACACGTTTTTCCCGATAAAATTGCGGAACGAACGGTAGCACTTCTTGCGAAGCAAGGTGGTTTTCCTACGTTTTCCAACGGCTTTGTTTCGGGACTTCTTGAAAAAATGGAGGAAGCCGACGTTGATCTCTCGGTCAACCTTCCCGTCATGACAAGCCCCTCGCAGTTTGACAGCCTCAACCGCTTTGCTGCCGAGCTCAACCAAACCTTTGCAGACAAGGAACGCCGCATCATTTCCTTTGCCGGAATTCATCCGATGTGCGAAGACCTTGAGGCAAAGATGAAGTGGATCAAGGAGCAAGGATTTCTCGGCGTTAAGATCCATCCCGATTATCAGGACACCTATATCAACGCCGAGCCCTATGTGAGAATTCTCCGCGCGGCAAAGGAAGAGGATCTGATCGTCGTAACCCACGCAGGTGTCGACGACGGCTATCCGCACTCCCCCGTACACTGCACCCCCGAACGAACGATGGATCTGATCCGCAAGGTACGGCACTCCAAGTTTGTTCTGGCGCATTACGGCGGAAACCGTATGCCCGAGGACGTATTTGATATTCTTGCGGGAGAGGACGTTTATTTCGATACGGCGTACCTTCTCCGCTTCCTTAAAAAAGAAGATTTTCTCCGCATTCTGGAAAAGCACGGCGACGATCGCATTCTGTTTGCCAGCGACTCTCCGTGGAGCGATATTCGCGGGGATATTGAAATTATTCGCTCTTATGCGTTACCGACAAGCACCGAGCAAAAGATTCTTTCTGAGAATGCAAAAAAATTGCTTGGGCTAAATTAAGGGGATCTATTATGGCTTATAATCAAAAAATGTTTGCGCTTGGCTCCAAGCGATCGATCATTCGTGAAATTTTCGAATACAGCAAGACACGTGCCGCCGAAATCGGTGCGGAAAACGTCTATGATTTCAGCTTGGGTAACCCAAGCGTTCCCGCCCCTCGCGAGGTGGGCGAAACGATCCGCGAGCTGCTTGATACCGAAAGCTCGGTGCTTCTGCACGGCTACACCTCGGCACAGGGAGATCTCGGCGTTCGTACGAAAATTGCGGACTCCATCAAAGCTCGTTTTGGCATCCAGACGATAACTCCCAATCATATCTATATGACTTGTGGTGCCGCCGCTTCGCTTTCGATCTGTCTGAAGGCGGTCATCGAGGAAGGTGCCGACGACGAGTGCATCGTCTTTGCTCCCTTCTTTACCGAATACCGAGTATTCATTGAGAATGCAGGCGGTAAAATCGTGGTCAGCCAGCCGATGGAAAAGACCTTTGCTGTGGATATTTCCGACTTTGAGGCAAAGATCAACGAGCACACGAAGGCGGTCATCGTCAACTCGCCCAACAACCCAAGCGGCGTGGTCTATACCGAGGAAACCATCAAGGCTCTCTGCGAGGTGCTTCGCAGAAAATCGGCAGAATACGGACACGTGATCTATCTGATCGCCGACGAGCCCTACCGTGAGCTCGTATATTCCGACGTTAGCGTTCCTTATTTGATGAACTACTACGAGAACACGCTGGTTTGCTACTCCTACTCGAAATCACTGTCGCTCCCCGGTGAGCGAATCGGCTATATTGCCGTTTCCCCCGAGATGCAGGACGGCACAAACATCTACCTTGCCGTCTGCGGTGCAGGTCGCTCGCTCGGCTACGTTTGCGCACCGAGTATGTTCCAGCAGGTCATCGCGCGTTGCATTGACGCGAAGGTCGATATTGAGATCTACCGCGAAAACCGCGATCTGCTCTACAACAATCTGACCTCCTACGGTTATGAATGCGTCAAGCCCGACGGAGCCTTCTATCTCTTTGTCAAGGCGCTTGAGGATGACGCGACGGCGTTCTACGAAAGAGCCAAGGCACACGAGCTTCTCGTGGTTCCCTGCGACGATTTCGGTGTCAAGGGCTACGTCAGAATTGCATACTGCGTAGACAAGCAAAGAGTTCTCAATGCACTTCCCGCATTCGAAGCACTTGCAAAAGAATACAAATAAAAAAAGAAATCCATCGGCGATGCCGATGGATTTCTTTTTTTATGATTTACTGAAGATCGTCTTTGTTCTTTCCAAACTTCGTCAGAGTTACAACCATACCGCCGAGCGCGAAGAGCGCAATTGCGTTGGGCAGAACCATCAGATAGTTTGCAAGGTCGGTCAGCTCCCAAACGAGGTCGTTCTGGAATGCCGAGCCAAGGAATACGAATACGATCGCGATGATCGAGTAGATGGTAACCGACTTCTTACCGAAGAGGTTCATAAAGTTCACCTTACCGAAGTAGTTCCAGCTCAGGATCGTCGAGAATGCGAAGAAGAGCAGACATACGGCAACGAAAATATTACCGATCATCGTACCTGCGCTCTCACCAAAGAGCTTTGCAAAGGTCATACCGAATGCGCTCTGCGCCATGGTTGCGTTAGAAATACCTGCGTTACCAAGCGCGTAGGTATCGGGAGTGATCGTACCGTTGCAGTAAAGCGTCGAGATAACGACGAGAGCCGTCATGGTCAGAACGACGAAGGTGTCGATGAACACACCGATCATTGCGGTGGTACCCTGGTCGTGAGGCTTCTTTACGTTTGCAAGAGCATGTGCGTGAGGCGTCGAACCCATACCTGCTTCGTTGGAGAACAGACCTCTCTTTGCACCCTGCGTGATCGCCTTAGCGATTGCCGCACCGAATGCACCGCCGATCAGTGCCTGAGGCTGGAATGCATACTTGAAGATCATACCGAATGCAGCGGGAACGTCCGTGATGTTGATTGCGAGAACGAACAGACCGCCAACGATGTAGAGAAGAGCCATGATCGGAACGAGCTTCTCGGTAACAGACGCAAGACGCTGTACACCGCCAAGAAGAACGAAGCCTGCAACTGCGGCAACGATTGCACCAACGAGCAGCATAATCCAGTTGAGCTCCAGACCTGCAAAGGTGAAGGAAGCGTCAACGCCTGCCGTGCTGAATACGTTTGCAAAGTTCGAAGCAATCGAGTTGGACTGAACCATTGCACCGACAAAGCCGAGTGCGATCACGGTTGCGATCGAGAAGAATACGGCAAGGAACTTACCGAATTTGCCCTTGAATGCTGCCTTGATATAGTTTACAGGACCGCCTTCGATCGAGCCGTCTGCATTGACGACACGCGTCTTCTGAGCGAGAACTGCCTCCGCGTAAATCGTTGCCATGCCGAGGAATGCGATGATCCACATCCAGAAGATCGCACCGGGACCGCCAACGAGGATTGCGCCGCAGGCACCGACGATGTTACCCGTACCGACCTGAGCCGCAATTGCGGTAGCAAGCGCCTGGAACGAAGACATACCGCTTTCATTCTTAGCGCCCTTGAACTTGATGTTACCAAAAACGTTCTTCATTCCTTCGCCAAAGCAGCGAACCTGTACAAATTTCGTACGAATGGTGAAGAACAGACCTACGCCGACCAAAAGAATGATCAGAACGTAGTTGGATAAGTAAGTGTTGATTGTCACTACGACATTGTAGAGAGCATCCATAAACTTGTCCATAGTTTTCTTTCCTTTCTTTGATAAAAAATAAAATTGTAAATAAAATGAAAAAGTCACCGACAAAATCGGTGGCTCTGAAAATAAGAAATTGGCAGTCATACGCAAAATAGCGTCGTTTCCGCCTCTGTCCTCTTGCCTGAGAGATTCGGTCAGCTTACGCCGGCCTTGCACCTTCGGCACCCACTTAAGGGATTCTCCAGAGCTCCTCGGTAAACGGTTTTGGTGGATGTGATCCAATTCCGCATACGTCATGGGAAAATATTCAATAACAGAGTTATTATAACACATAAAAAACCAAAAAGCAATACCTTTTTGCATATTTTTTCAAAAAAAATTGCCGTTTTTTGCGGCAATTTTTGTTTTTTTATTCTTCTCCGACAAATTTGATCAGTTCGGAACACTCTTTTCTCTTTTTGGGACGCAAGCGATCTCCCTCTTTGGCATAGCCAAGGGTAATCACAAGACGCACTTTTTGCTCAAGGCCGCAGATCTCACGGATTTTTTCGTCGTCGAGCCATCCGAGGATACACGTACCGAGCCCCTGCGCGGTTGCCTCTGCCGTCAGATACGCCGCCACGATACCGATATCGATGGAACGGTAGTCGTTCTTCTTCACCTTTGCACCGAGTGCCGCCGTCGGAACGTACGCCTCCTCGGAAATGACGATCATCACGGGCGCGTCGGCGGCAAATTTATTCATTCCCATTCCCATCACCGCGGATGCCACTTCCCTTGCCTTTTCGCCATAGCAAACCGTCAGAGCATACGGCTGACCGTTGCACGCCGACGGCGCGATGCGCGCCGAGGCAAGAATGGCGTCGATTTTCTCCTTTTCGACCTTCTTTGTCGCGTCATAGCTTCGGCAGGACTGCCGATGTTCTGCAATTTCTGTAAAATTCATTCGTTTTTCCTCATTTCTATCGTAATTTCTGATATATATTCTCTGCGATGTGTGCAATCCTTGCCCGTTCCTCTGGACTTGCCGTCCTGAGTTTTTTCTTTTTGGGAAGCCCCCACACGTCAAAAAGTCTGGGTCCGATCCATTCATCGGACGAGCACTTCTCATACACGCCCAAAAGGATCGAAAGGCAGGCGTGCTTCGGCTTCATAAAGATCACCTTCATCGGATGCTTGATGAGAGCGAAAATCAGTTTTGGATAATGCGCGGTAATGTTGGTGAAGCTAATGCCCGGATGCGCAACACAAACATCCACTCCCTCCTCTTGTTCGGCAAGCGACAAAAGACTGTAGGTCAGATAGCGTTTGGCATTTCCGTATACCTTCGAGGCTTTGGTTCGGGTAGAAAAATCAACGTCATCGGGATCGATTTTTGAATAATTATGCGCAATGCTTCCCACGGCGACAGCTCTTCCGCCGCGAGCACGAAGATTTGGCAAAAGCTCTCGGATCATATAATAGGGCGACACGAAATTGATCTGAAACACGTTATCATATCCCGTATCACAAATTTTTCTCGGAATACTGTACGCCCCCGCGTTATGAAGAAAACAGTCAATCTCTCTTTGCTTCAATTCTTCAGTGGCTCGCCTTACCGAAGAAAAGTCAGAAAGATCCACCGAAATACATTCGATCGATCGTCCATCAAACTCCCCCAAAAGCTCCTCTCGAAAGGCATTTGATCGCTCCGCGTTGCGATCCAGCAGGATCAGATCTGCACCAAGCAAGGCAAGATCGCGGCACAGCTCGCGCCCAAGACCGCCCGTGCTCCCCGTGATGGCAATACGTTTCCCATGCAAGGGTTTTGTGTTACGCCGAAGCCATGTTTTTGTTGTCACTCTTCCCTCTCCCCCTTGTGTGGCAAGACCAGCACACCTTCCTTTTTCTTTTGCGCCCGATATTCGCTGGGCGTCATTCCCATTTGCTTCAAAAATGCACGATTAAAGGTACGAAGCGTATTAAAACCGACCGATTCGCTGATCTGCGTCACGCTAAGGTCACTCTTGACGAGCAGCTTACAGGCTGCCGAAACGCGCAAAGAATTGACGTAATCGTTAAAGCCGATATGAAGCTTTTGGTTCATCACGTGTGAAATATAATATTTGCTGACGTGAAGCTCTCTCTCCAGCATTTCCAAGGAAAGATTTTTTTCAAAGTGAAGCGTACAGTAATTCAGAATACTGTCGAGCACCTGATGGTCGCCCCGTTTGGTGTCGAGAAGCTCCATTTTTTTGAGAAGCCTGCAGAAAAATACCAACAAATATCCGCGAAGCAGGGTTTCACGAAAGGATTCTTTTGTATGATAGATATCCGAAATCCGATAAACTAGATCCTGCAATTCGGGATCGTTTGCCGCGCCCGCAATCACGTTTGAGGCAGGAAGCGCCTCGGTAAACTGTCCGAGCAGCTCGGGAATGATCTCGGGACTGACGAGAAGCAGGACGTACTTTTCCCTCTTCAGACTTTCAAAGCGGTGGATCTGATTGGGAAATGCCAGCAGAACGTCGCCGGCCGTCATACGGTATTCCTGACTATCGACCACAGCAAGCGTTTCCCCTTCCATAAGAAAAGCAAGCTCAATATGATAATGCAGATGCGACGTGCAGCTCAGCGGCAGAGTAGTAAATCTGGAATCACGGCATCCAAAATAATCGGTTGTTTGATTTTCATAATAGATTTTCATAGTTCCTCTCTTTTCTTTTGTCGCAAAAAAGGTCTTCTGAAACTATCTTACCACAAAATTTGTCTTTTTGCAAGAGAAAAAGTGTATTTTTCATTTTTTGAGATCATATCTTTTAGCAAGAAAAACGCTCGGAGGTATGCTTTACGAAAATGATGGAAAAACTATCCTCAGCCACAAAAAAACTTTCTCTTCTTGCGCTCACTCTTTTCTTTCTTTTGGAAGGCTGCGCTCCCGTTACACCTCCGAATTACCGCGCTACAGCTTTTTGCGCCGATCTTTGCTACGTAACCCAAAGCACGCGACTCTGCGCCACCGTACGGGTAGAAGCACCGCGCGACAGCTCGGACGGTCTGCCGCGGAACGCCATACTCTCCTTTACATCTCCCGAAGCTTTGCGCGGACTAGTGGTGACGAGAAAAGACGGAGAGATTTTTTACGAATACGAAGGACTGTCAAGCAGTACCGATGCCACGGGACTTCTTCGCTGTGTCGATCTGCTTCTGACCGAATATCCAAATAATACGGAGGATCAAAGCTATGAAATCCGTCTTGCACCGAGTACGGGCTATCCCGAGGAAATCGTTACCTCGAAGGAAACTCTGCAAATTCAAAATTTTCAAAAAATATCCTCCGATGGGTGAGGTAGGCGTATGACGTTGCTCTTTCTCACCTCGTCCTTGGATCGGGGTGGCGCCGAAACGCATCTGTTCTCGCTTGTCACGGAGCTTGCGCGCCGCGGTCACTCGATCACCGTGCTATCCTCGGGCGGCGCGATGGCAGAACGACTTGCATCTCTCGGCATCGATCACCAAACCCTTCCGCTTCACTCTCGTTCTCCGTTTGCTCTACTTTACAGCTATCGTTTCATCAAACGGATGCTTCGCAGAAAGCAATACAACCTCATCCACGCCCACGCAAGAATTCCCGCCTTTCTCGTCGCACGAACAGCAAGACGAAAAAGCATTCCGATGATCACCACCGTTCACGCAAAATTCCGTACGACACCTCTACTTCGGCGCTGTTCCCGTTGGGGAAATTACAGTATTGCCGTATCGGAGGATCTGAAGCAATACCTTTGCGAACACTATTCTCTCTCCTCGGAGCGAATTTCCGTCATCCCCAACGGAATTGACACAGCGCATTTTCATCCCTCTCCTCCAAAGGAAACAACCGAACGAACGCGTCTTGTATATTTAAGCCGTCTGGATGACGATTGCTCCGAGATTGCCTTTCTCCTTTGCAAGCTTGCGCCAAGGATTCGTTCCCACCATTGCGATCTTGAGATCGTTCTCGGAGGGGGCGGGACTTCTCTTCCAAAGCTACAACGCCTTGCGGAGCAAATCAATTCATCCTATGAAAAGCCACTCATCGTCCTTTTGGGACATCTGGACGATCCGCGACCGCTTTTTTGGGAAGCCGACTGTGTGATCGGAGCCTCACGCGTGGCACTTGAAGCGATGGCGTGCGGCGTCCCCGTGATCCTTGCGGGAAACGAGGGGTTTCTCGGACTTCTTACCCCGTCTCTTCTCTCCAACGCCGCCGCAACGAATTTTTGTTGTCGCGGTGCGAAAGCGGCTACAAGCAAGCTTCTCTTTGATGCGATTTGTAAATTCCTTTCTATGACAAAGGAAGAACGAATTATGCAAACTGCCCTACTCTCTCAAGAGATACAAACACATTACAATATGGAACGAGTTGCCAAAGAAACGCTTCTTGTTTATGAACACATCTGTAAAGAATTTGATCACACGGGGGATGGTACGCTGGTAATCTGCGGATATTACGGAGATGGAAATACCGGTGACCATGCGCTTCTTCGTGCCGCAATCAGGCAAGCAAAAAAAGCAAACCCGACCTTCTCACTCTACGCCATCACCGCGCACGGCAAAAAGGACGAGCCTCTCTTTGGTATCCGATGTATTGGGCGACGCTCTCTCTTTTCGCTTCTTCGTATCATTCGAAGTGCCAAGCTGTTTGTGTTCGGCGGTGGTACGCTTTTACAGGATCGGACAAGCCTTCGTTCGCTCTTTTATTACACCTTTCTTTTGAACTACGCCAAGCGTCACAGCGTTGCCTGCGAGCTCTGGGCAAACGGTATCGCTCCCCCGCGCTCACGCATCGCAAGAAAGCTGATACGCGGGGCACTCTACGGCTGTCAAAAGATCGGACTGCGTGACCGCCGTTCGCTTTCGCTGGCACGTGAGCTTTATGCCGATGCGCCGAACCTTGCGCTCGTGTTAGAAGAAGATCTTGCACAGAAAACACCGCCTGCCGACCAAAGCCGCGTGCGCTTTCTTTTAGCGCGCTACCGGTTGCTTTGCGAGGACGGAACCGCTCGTCGCTTTGCTATCATTGCTCCGCGTGGACGGAAGCTGAGTTCTCAGCGCCATATGTTTCGTTGGTGGCTCACACGCCTAATCTCGGAGGGAATCCATCCCGTCTTTGTTCCGCTATTTCCGAAAGAGGATGCCTTTCTTTGCGAGCGTCTTTCGAGCGAGTTTCGAGGAACTCTTCTGCAGGGTGTTTCCGAGAGCGATCTTGTGGGTCTGATGTGCCACTGTCAAACCGTTGCGAGTATGCGTCTGCACGGTTTGATCTTTGCCTCGGCGGCAGGAGCTCCCTTTGTCGGTTTTGGAGAAGACCCAAAGATCGAATCATTTTGCCGCGAGTACGGCGGTCGCTATTGGACCGAGGATCTATAAAACAAAAAACGGCTACGAATTCTCGTAGCCGTTTTTTGATCAAGCTTAGTCAGCGTATACGCTAACCTGCTTCTTATCCTTGGTCTTCTGCTCAAACTTAACCTTACCGTCGATCAGCGCGAACAGAGTGTCATCCTTACCGATTCCAACGTTGTTACCGGGATGGATGGAAGTACCTCTCTGTCTTACGATGATGTTACCGGCAAGAACAGCCTGTCCGTCAGCCTTCTTTACGCCAAGGCGCTTGGACTCACTGTCACGTCCGTTCTTCGTAGAACCGACACCCTTTTTATGAGCAAAGAACTGTAAACTGAGCTTCAACATTTTGCGTTCCTCCTAATCAATGTAATTTTTGTACAAATTGCGATTTGCGATTCAAAAGCGATTAAAGATAATCTACGTCCTTGACCTCAACATCGAGATAATCATAATATTCCTCCAACAGATCGTTGAGCTGATAATAATACGACAAAAACAATCCCGATACAGCGTAGCGTTTTCTCTCATCTTCCTCAAATTCGGGAAGTGCAGCCTTGGCGCGAACCATGATGTGCGTGGCTCCTTCGTCAACCGTGTACTCCACGTCGGAAGCATAAGCAACCTCAACCGTATTGATGATCAGCATCGTCATTGCGGAAAGCGCTGCGCAAAGAACGTCGTCCCCTGCCTCGGCATATCCTGCATGACCGTGCTCCTCAAAACCGTAATAAACTCCGCCGCTTCTGAAAAAAACGATTTTCGTCATTTCTGACCGAAATTAGCCCTGAATGGACTCGATCTGAACCTTGGTGTAAGGCTGTCTGTGACCGATCTTCTTCTTTTCGTTCTTCTTGGACTTGTACTTCATTACATAAATTTTCTTGCCCTTACCGTTGGCAACAACCTTTGCAGTAACAACTGCACCTTCTACCGTAGGAGCGCCTACCTTGAACTCACTACCTACCGATACTGCCTTGACACGATCAAAGGTAACCGTATCGCCTTCGTTTACGTCGAGCTTCTCAATAAATACGATGTCGCCCTCGCAAACCTTGTACTGCTTTCCGCCTGTTTCAATAATTGCGTACACGAAAAGCACCTCTCTTTCTTTTTAGACTCGCTATTTCGGGCGGCGCAAAACGCACTTAAAAGAGCCCGACACTAAGCGGCAGTATATTATACCATATTTAAAGAGCGCTTGTCAATAGGTTTTTCCACTTTTTTTAAAAAATTTTCCCGTTTTGTTTTTTTGGAAAATTCACAAATAAGATATTGAAAAAAAAGTGCTCGTGTAGTATAATGATATATAATAAAAATTGTAGTTTTTCAGGAGATATGATGACCCTTACCAAGAAAAAGATCTCGAATACATTACATCTGTCCTGTATTCAAACCGATCAATTTAAAACGGGCGTCCTCACCGTTACGCTGACGCTTCCCAAAACTCTGCAGACATCCGCCGATTTGATGCTCCTTTCGGGCATTCTTCGACGCGGCACCGAATGCTATCCGACGATGGCGCTTCTCAATCGACGTCTTGACGATTTGTATGCTTCCTGCGTGGAGATCCGAACCGGGAAGCTAGGACGAAATCTCTCGTTGGTATTCAGCGCAGAAATGCTCGACGAGCGCTATGCCATGGATGGAATGAGTATTACCGAGGGCGTGATTGAGGTGCTCTCTCAAATGATCCTGCATCCAAGACTTCAAAATGACGCATTTGACCCTGCCCTCGTCAAGCAGGAAATTCGCTTTACTCAAGACGCTCTTCGCTCGGAGATCAACAATACGCGACTGTACGCCGCAACCAGACTTGCCGAGCTGATGCATCGAAACGATCCCGAATATCCTACGGTAAATCTTCTACAAGAGCGCCTTGCCTCCATCGACGAAAAGGCACTGACCGCCGCATATCAAAACCTTTTGAAGCACGCCGTATGGCAGGCATTTTATATCGGAACACTCCCGATCGATTCGGTGGCGTCGCTTCTTGAAAAATATTTTCTTCCTTTGCCAATCAAAGCTCCAAAAGCACTTCTGCTCCCTATGGCAGAGCCGAGTCTCGGGGAGTACAAATCATCCGAAAAAATGCCCGTCTCTCAGGGCAAGCTCTCTTTGGGCTTCCGCACAGGTGTTTGTGCCTCGTCCGACAAAAACGACATTTACGCCGCAATGATGCTCAATGAGCTCTTCGGTGCCTCCCCCGCCTCGAAGCTTTTCCTGAACGTCCGAGAAAAGATGAGCCTTTGCTATTACTGCTCCTCGGCATATCACCGTTTCAGCGGAATTTTGACTGTTAACTGCGGCATTGAATCCAAAAACCGCACGCTTGCGGAAGAAGCAATTCTTGCTCAGCTAAAGGAAATCGCCGACGGAAAGATCAGCGACGTTGAATTCCACGCGGCAAGAAAATCGCTTGAAAATTCTTATCGGCAGATCTACGACAATCCCTTTGAACTACAGGCGTTTTACGGAACGCGTGAGCTCTTTGGCATCTCTGAAACGATAGAGGATTGCCGTCAAGCGCTTCTGCAGGTTACCGCAGACCAAGTCGTTGCCATTGCCAAAAACGTCGTATTTGATACCGCCTTTTTCGTCGAAGGCACACTCATCTCGGACCGTGAGGAGGAAGACAATGAATAATTCTACCCCCCAAACACTTTTCCGAAATGATTTTCTCGGAGAAGAATACCGCGTATTCAAGCATCGAAGCGGACTCTCTATCTACGTATTTCCAAAAAAGATGACCGCAACCTACGCCATCTTCGGCACAAAGTACGGATCGATCCACAACAGCTTCCGCGTAGGGGATACCGCTGAATCGGTTACCGTACCCGACGGTATTGCGCATTTTCTGGAGCACAAGCTCTTTACGGCAGAGGACGGAAGCGACGCCTTTGAGCGTTTTTCGGAATACGGTGCAGACGCCAACGCCTACACCTCGTTCAATAAGACCTGCTACCTCTTCAGCTGTACCGATCGCTTTGAGGACTCTCTCCGAGAGCTTCTGAGCTTTGTCACTCACCCTTATTTCACCGAAGAATCGGTCAGATCGGAGGTTGGAATTATTTCCGAGGAAATACGGATGTACGACGATAATCCCTCCGACCGTTGCTTTTACGGAATGCTGGAGGCGATGTACCACACGCACAGCATTCGCAGAAACATCTGCGGCTCGGTCGAGTCAATCTCGCAGATCACCCCAGAGCTTCTCTACCGTTGCTATCATACCTTCTACCGCCTGTCCAATATGGCACTTGTCGTTTGCGGTGACGTCAGCGACGAGGCGGTGCTTCGCATTGCCGACGAGGTGTTGCCAAGCGAACCCGAGCAAGAAACGCCCGTCGTTTGTACGAACGAAAACGACACAGAGCCTACCAAGGTACTGATGCCGTATTTCGAGCAACAAATGCAAGTATCCAAGCCGATTTTCAATATCGGAATCAAGGACACCGACATCCCCGCAGACGGACGGGAACGTCAGAAGAAGGATGCCGCCATGGCAATTCTTGACGAAATGCTCTTTTCTCGTGCGGGAGAGATCTACAACGATCTTCTCGATCGCGACCTTATCTCCCCTGCTCTGTCCTACGGCTATACCATTTCGGAATCGAGTGCTTACAATTCGATTGCGGGAGAGGCAGACGATCCAAAAAGCGTACTTTGCGAAATTCAAAAGCATATCGCCCGTATTCGGGAAAAAGGACTATCCCCAGAGGATTTTGTCCGCGGAAAACGCGTGATGTACGCCGAATTCGTCAAGTCCTTTGACTCGACCGACAGTATTGCCAACAATCTCTTCTCGTTTCTCTGTGAGGATGCGGAGCTTCTTTCCTATGCGGAAATTTTGGAGGAGATCACCTTCCCCGAGGTATGCCACCTCTTTGAACACGCCTTTGACGAGGAAAAGATCGCGCTTTCGGTCGTTCTTCCTCTGAAAGAAAATACTTAACCAAAGGAGAAAGCTATGGTTACTATGTCCTTTCCCGGGCTTGGCATCGACACCTTCTCGGTCGATCCCGTTGCCTTTACCATCCCGATCTTCGGCGGACTTGAGGTTCGTTGGTACGGACTGATTATCACGCTTGGCATCATTCTTGCCTTTACCTATTGCGCCTTCCGCACAAAGCAAGAAGGAATCATCTTTGACGATTTGATCGATATCGGTATCTTTACCGTCATTTTCGGTGTCATCGGCGCAAGACTCTATTACGTTCTGACCTCCCTGGATCAGTACCATAGCCTGAAGGAAGCCATCGCCATTTGGAACGGCGGACTTGCCATCTACGGCGCGGTCATTGCGGGAGCATTGACCATCGTAATCGTCTGCAAAATCAAAAAGGTCAACGTACTGAAAATGCTTGACGCCACCGCTCCCGCCGTAATGATCGGTCAGATCCTCGGCAGATGGGGAAACTTCTTTAACGGAGAGGCGTACGGCACGCAGGTCGTTGAGGGACACCCACTGTACTTTTTGAGAATGGGGCTCTTACCAAACATCAAGAGCTATTCCACGATGTTTTATTTCCATCCCACGTTTCTCTACGAGTCGCTCTGGAATTTAGCGGGTTTTCTGCTCATCAACGCGCTCTACAAAAAGAAGAAATTCGACGGTCAGGTCCTTTTGATGTATCTGACGTGGTACGGCTTTGGCAGAATGTTCATCGAGGGACTCCGTACCGACAGCCTTTACGTCGGTGTTTTCCGCATCTCGCAGGTCATCGGCTTCTGCTGTTTCGTCATCGGCGGAATTCTTTTGACCGTATTCCTAATCAAAGCAAGACGCGAATCTCTCAATGAGGCAGATTATACCCCCACCTATGAAAAAATCACGGGACAGCACAAGCCTCACACTGCTTCCCAAGCCACCGAAGAGGTCGACGTCAAGACGTCCGTACAGGACGCAGACGCCGAACCCGAAAACAATCAAGAATAACGAAAAGGAATCACCATTATGGCAAATATCATTGACGGAAAAGCGATCTCCGCCACCATTCGTGCTGAGATCAAAGAAGAAACCGAACGTTTTTATGAAAAGAACGGCATCCGCCCCGGACTTGCCGTCATTATCGTGGGAGAGGATCCCGCATCGCAGGTCTACGTACGCAACAAGCGCCGCGCTTGTGAGGAGGTCGGCTTTTATTCCGAAGCCTACGAGCTCCCCGCTGACACGACGCAGGAAGAACTCAACTCCCTCGTAGACAAGCTCAATGCCGACGATGCCATTCACGGCATTCTCTGTCAGCTTCCCCTGCCGAAGCACCTTGACGAGAACGAGGTCATTCTGCGCATCGACCCGAAGAAGGACGTCGATGCCTTCCACCCCACGAACGTCGGTCGCATTATGATCGGCGACTACTCCTTCCTGCCCTGCACGCCTGCGGGCGTAATGGCACTGCTCGAGCGAAGCGGAATTGAGATTTCAGGCAAGGAATGCGTGGTGGTCGGACGCTCCAATATCGTCGGAAAGCCGCAGGCAATGCTCCTGCTCCACGCACACGGTACGGTCACGGTCTGCCACAGCAGAACGAAAAACCTCGCCGAGGTTTGCCGTAGAGCCGACATTCTCGTCGCGGCGATCGGAAAAGCAGATTTCTTTACCGCTGATATGGTGAAGGAAGGTGCGGTCGTCATCGACGTCGGTATGAACAGACGCGCAGACGGCAAGCTGACGGGCGACGTCGATTTCGAATCGGTCGCACCCAAGGCATCCTATATCACCCCCGTGCCCGGCGGCGTCGGTCCGATGACCATTACGATGCTGATGCAGAACACGCTCACCGCAGCAAAGGAATCTGTAAACTAAAAAAAGAACGGTGCTTCGGCACCGTTCTTTTTTAATTTATTTGCACTCGTATTCACCAAGGCTTACCGACACGATATGCTCGGCGTTCAGCTCGCGGAGCTTTGCCATGTGCGGCTGAGTCATATGCACCTGCTGATGCTCCTTCGACTCCCACGCTTCCAACAGCAGAAGCTCATTTTCGTTCTCCTCGGAAAAATAATAATCGTATCTGTGACAGCCGTCCTCGGCGCGAATTGCCGCAAGAATTCCTTCTTCGCGCACCTTTTGCACAAAGGCTTCTCTCTGATTCGGCTGACATTCAAATTTGACGTAAATCGTGTACATTTCAATTCTCCTTTCAGACTGATTACTTATGTTATACCGCATAAAATACACTTTGTCAAGTGTTTTTCAAAACTTTTCTGCCTTGACGGTGCTCAAAAAATGTGATATAATTTTCTTATCGAAAACGGAAAGGTTTTTTATATCAAATATGAAACAAGAAAATAAACTCGTACAATTATTTACCCCCGACGGTGAACAATTTCTACAATCACCGCCTCCCACACCGTGGAACGTCTATCCCCGTCCGCATCTGAAAAGAGATTCCTTCCTCTGCCTCAACGGAGCTTGGGACTTTTCGGTTGTGACCGAGCGAGAAGCTCCGCATTACGAAGAAAAAATTCTCGTTCCCTTTGTTCCCGAATCCCCTCTTTCGGGCATTGGACGAACGATCCCCGACGGCGCAACGCTCTGCTACCGCAAGGAACTTTCTCTGCCCGACGGATTTTCGCGCGGACGAATTCTTTTGCATATCGATGCCGCCGATCAGATCTCCACGGTGCTTCTGAACGGTAAAATTCTCGGCACGCACCGCGGAGGATACGAGCGCTTTACGCTGGATCTTACCGACGCGCTCGACGAGAAAAACACCCTTGAAATCTTCGTTACCGATGAGCTTGACTCCAAGATTCTTCCCTATGGAAAGCAAAAGAAGAAGAGAGGCGGAATGTGGTACACGCCAATCTCCGGTATTTGGCAGACGCTATGGCTCGAGAGTGTTCCCGAGGTCTATATCAAGGATATTTCCGTGAAAACGACGCTCTCCTCTGCCACCCTTTCGGTAACGATGAGCGACGGATCTTCTGCCGAAGGACGGATGCTGGCAGGCGGAGCTTCGGTGGATTTCACGAACGGACAAGCCACCGTGGAAATCGAGAATCCCATCCTGTGGACGCCCGAGAACCCCCACCTTTACGATCTGACGCTGACGGTTGGTGAGGACGAAATCTCCTCTTATTTTGCCCTTCGCACTGTCACGATCGAAGATAGACGGCTTTGTCTGAACGGCAAGCCGATCTTCTGCCACGGACTTCTCGATCAAGGCTATTTCAGCGACGGAATCTTTCTGCCCGCAAAGCCGTCGGGCTTTGAAAAGGATATTCTCTTTGCAAAGAAAATGGGCTTCAATATGCTCAGAAAGCACATTAAGATCGAGCCCGAACAGTTCTACTACGATTGCGACCGCCTCGGTATGATTGTTTTTCAGGATATGGTCAACAATTCGGACTACTCCTTCCTTCGCGACACGGCGCTCCCGACGGTCGGTCTGATCCGAAGAAACGACAAGCGCCTGCACCGAAACGAGGAATCAAGAAAAGCATTCCTTGAGGGAATGGACTCGACGGTACGGCGCCTTTCCTTCCACCCGTCGATTCTCTCTTGGACCATCTTCAACGAGGGTTGGGGACAGTTCGACCACGAGAGCGCGTACCTTCGTCTGAAGGCACTGGACGACACCCGCCCCATCGATTCGACCTCGGGCTGGTTCTCGCAAAAGAAAGGAAAGCCAAGTTTTACCGACTTTGACAGCCGCCACGTATATTTCAAGCCCGTCAAGCTGACGGTGGGAGAGCGGGCACTCTTTTTGTCGGAATTCGGAGGATATTCGTATAAGATTGAGGGACACTCTTTCAATCTCAAGGACAATTACGGCTACCGCACCTTCTCTGACCGAAAGAGTTTTACCGACGCTCTCGAGAAGCTTTATCTTGACGAGATCCTCCCTGCCGTCAAGGACGGACTCTCCGCCGCTGTTTACACCCAGCTCTCGGACATCGAGGACGAAACCAACGGACTTATCACCTACGACCGAAAGGTAGAAAAGGTGGACGAGGAGCAGATGCAGAAGATTGCTACGGCATTGTATGAAGCTTACCAAGAATAAAAAAGCCTTCCCCAGCGGGGGAAGGTGGCACGCGAAGCGTGACGGATGAGGTGTTTCCAAAACTCAAACTAACTCCTCATCCGTCGCCTACGGCGACACCTTCTCCCTCAGGAGAAGGCTTTTATTTCTTACTGACAAAATCAACTATCTTCGTGATCAATACTTATATTATTTTTTAATCCTCGTCGTATTCTTCGTTAATCTCGTTGATGGTTTTTACATCCATCGAAATCACTGTAGGCTCGTCGGGATCATCAACATGAACAAAGGAAAACACCTCTCCCATCACGCCTTTCTTTGCCAAGATGATTGCATTTTCCAATTCCGATTTCAGATCTTCAAAGCATTTTTCGGGGAAATGACAAGAAAGCGACTCCGCTCCCTCGATCAAACTCAAGGGCAGTTTCAAATCCTTGACATACGTGCGTATCACTATTGAAATACACAGCAAACGATCGGCATATTCCTCGTTTTTTTGGGGAATTGTTGCCGTAGCAGAAACTTCGCCCGTGAGAAGCTCGTCAATCGTCACTCCCAAAAATTTCGCCAAAGTGGGAAGCTGAAGAATATCGGGACAAGAACGATCCTGCTCCCATTTGCTCACTGCCTGCCCACTCACCGACAGAAGATCTGCCAGCTCCTCTTGTGTTAAATTCTTTTTCTTTCGTAACACCGAAATTCTTTGACCTAATGTTTGATTCATAAAAAATCTCCTTTCTTTTTGGTGATTTCATTGTACCATTGAAATCGACCAAAATGAAGATACTATGCGTTGAATTTACCCAACCATTGGTTGGATTTTGTAAAAAGCCAACGAATTTTTTCTTCGTTGGCTTTTTAAAACAATATTTAATTGATCTTTTTCTTCACAACCTCGACGATACGAACGATCGCGGGGGTGAGAATGATATTGATGAAGAACTCCACAAGGAAGTTGACACCTGCAAGTCCGATCAGAATATAGGAAGCAATGTCGGTACCGCCTGCCCACGCGCGGAGCGTATCCATAAAGAACAGAAGCATTCCGCAAACGAAAAGTCCCGTGTTGACGATCGGTGCCGAAAGTGCCGCAACGAGTGCCGCCGCGTATTTTCTGCCACCGCTTGCCTGCTCCTTCTTTCCGCGAACAAGCTCATAAAGAACGGCGGGAACGAAGCCTGCGGCAATGCCCTTGGTGAAGCAGATCAGTGCCGTCAGGAAGGGATTTGCATTCCACAAAATATTTCCGCCGACGTCAAGTCCCGAAATACAGTTAATCAATACGATCAAGCCAAAGGTAAAACCAAGAAGCGCACCGCCCTTTTTACCGAACAAAATGGCTCCTACCACAACGGGAACGAGAGTCAAGGTGATCGATACCGTGCCCGCAATCGGGGGGATCAAGGCACTGATCATCTGCAATACGACAACAAGTGCGACCAGCATCGAAAGCTCTACCATACGAAGGATCTTTTGATTTCTTCTCATCTCTGCACCTCCGTCTTTGTAAGTACGGTCAGTGGTTCCGTCTTACCAAAAAGTGTTTGTTTCATAAAATTTCTCCTTTCGGGACTTCCACCCGATGCTGCCGTCCGCGTGGGTACAGCGCTTAAAATTTATATCACTACGGCAAAATACCGAAGCAATCAATCGTTGTTGTCCTGAACGGTGTTGCAATACAGCTCACAAAGCCCCTTCAAGGTCAGATGCTCCTCATAGTCAAAAGAATAACGGGAAGCGCGAAGCATCAAAGGCGCAAAGTTACCCGTCATCACAAGAGCCACCTCGGAAGGATTGCTCTTCATTTCCCGAGCAAAGCGTTCCACAAAGCCGTCAATCGTCATTGCCTGTCCCAGCACTACGCCCGCACGTATCGACTCCTGCGAATTTTTTCCAATTGCGCGTTCTGGAATCGAACGCATTACGTTGGGAAGCTGTGCCGTCCGTCCGTGCAATGCGTCAAACGAGATCTGCACACCGGGAAAGATCGAACAGCCGAGAAACGCACGAGAGGAATGAATGGCGGACACCGTCGTTACCGTTCCTGCGTCTACGATGATCATTGGACGCGCTTTCCCTTGCAAGGTTGCTAGCGCGGCACTTGCATTTGCTACGATATCGCCTCCAAGCTCTGCGGGAGAATCGATCTTAATCGAAAAGCCTGTTTTTACCCCTGGACCAACCACCAACGGCTCGGTACCGGTCAGACGAGTAAGCACTTCGCGAATCGTCGCTGTCAGTTGAGGAACGACCGAAGAAAGGATCGCGCCCGAGCAAGAAGAGATCGATAGACCTTCTTCCCGAACAATCGAACGAATCAAAGAAAGAAATTCGTCGGTGGTTTTTGCTGGGTCAGCAGAAATTTGAAAATGGAACAAAAGTGCTTTGGATGTTTCTTCAAAAAAGCCTACCGAAATTCTTTCATTTCCAATGCTCGCGGCAAAAATCATCGCAAATTCTCCTTTCTCTATCATAATGTAGATATTTTATCACGAAAGTGCTTGATTGTCAAGAGATTTCTCAAACTTCGGCAATCACTTCAACCTCAACGAGCACTCCTTTGGGAAGCGCCTTGACCGCCACACAAGAGCGCGCAGGCTTTGAAATAAAATATTTGCCGTATACGGCGTTGAACGCGGCAAAGTCATCCATGTCAGAGAGGAAGCAGGTCGTCTTTATCGCTTTTTCGAGCGACGATCCCGCCGCCACCAAAACCGCGGAAAGATTTCGGCAAACCTGCTCGGTCTGTTCTTCGATCGTCGTTGCGTGTACCTGTCCGTCAGTAGGATCGATTGCGATCTGTCCCGAAGTAAATACAAGTCCTCCCGCCACGATTGCCTGTGTATAGGGTCCAATTGCCTCGGGTGCATTGTTTGTCTGTATTTTTTCCATCATAGTATCTCCTTAACGTTATTTTATATTTAGTATACCACACGCTTTTTCACTTGTCAATTACAAAAGACGACCGCCGTAGCAGTCGTCTTTTGTAATTTATCTTTCGATCTGTTCCATAATATATGCTTCGAGCACGTCACCGACCTTGATATCGTTGAAACGATCAAGACCGATTCCGCATTCGTAGCCCTGTGCCACTTCCTTGACGTCATCCTTGAATCTCTTGAGCGAGGAGATCTTATCCTCGAAGATTACGACACCGTCACGAACGACACGGATCATTGCCGAACGGAGTACCTTACCGTCCTGAACGTACGAACCTGCGATGGTTCCGACGTTCGGAACGTGAATGGTCTGACGAACCTCGGCATGACCAAGCAGATTTTCACGGAACTCGGGAGCAAGCATACCCTTCATTGCATCGGTAATCTCGTTGATACAATCGTAAATGACGCGGTAGGTACGGATTTCGACGTTCTGACGCTCCGCGCTATCGATTGCGCCCTTATCGGGACGGACGTTAAATCCGACGATAATTGCGTTCGATGCCGCCGCAAGCATAACGTCACCCTCACGGATTCCGCCTGCCGCCGCGTGAATCACGCGAACCTTAACCTCTTCGTTCGAGATCTTTTCCAGCGACTGCTTGACTGCCTCTGCCGAGCCACCAACGTCTGCCTTGACGATGATGTTGAGCTCCTTGACACCCTCTGCGATCTGTGCGAACAGATCGTTAAGGTTGGCTCTTGCGTTTGCCTTGAAGACCTCTTCCTTTGCTGCCTCACGACGCTGATCGGCAAGCTCTCTTGCCATTCTCTCGTCGGCAACGGCGTTGAACTCGTCACCCGACGAAGGAACCTCGGCAAGACCGATAATCTCTACGGGAACCGAAGGACCTGCTTCTTTGAGGTTTCTTCCCTTGTCGTCGGTCATTGCACGGACACGTCCAACCGACGTACCCGCGATCACGATATCTCCGTTGCGGAGCGTACCGTTCTGTACGAGCACGGTTGCTACAGGTCCTCTTCCCTTATCGAGCTTCGACTCGATAACGATACCCTTGGCACGGCGATTCGGATTTGCCTTGAGCTCCTTCATTTCGGCAACGAGCAGAACGTTTTCGAGAAGGTCATCCATACCGAAGCCTGTCAGCGCCGACACGGGAACACAGATGACGTCGCCGCCCCATTCCTCGGGAACGAGGTCGTACTTGGTCATTTCCTGCTTGACGTTATCGGGGTTTGCCGTAGGCTTATCCATCTTGTTGATGGCTACGATGATATCAATTCCCGCCGCCTTGGCGTGGTTGATTGCTTCAATGGTCTGGGGCATAATTCCGTCGTCTGCCGCAACAACGAGGATCGCAATATCGGTTGCCTGCGCACCTCTTGCTCTCATTGCGGTAAACGCCTCGTGACCGGGAGTATCCAGGAAGGTAATATCCTGTCCGTTGACTTTGACGCGGTATGCACCGATGTGCTGGGTAATACCGCCTGCCTCACCGCTGGTCACGCGGGTATGACGGATGGCGTCAAGAATCGAGGTTTTACCGTGGTCAACGTGACCCATAACGCACACGACGGGCGCACGCGTAATGAGGTTGTCCTCGCTGTCCTCTTCCTCTTCAAACAGACGCTCCTCAATGGTAACAACTACTTCCTTGGTTGCGGAAATGCCCATTTCGTCTGCAACAATCGCCGCTGTATCGTAATCGACCGTCTGGTTGACGGTAACCATCATACCAAGCATCATAAGTCTCTTGACAATCTCTGCCGAGGTAACCTTCAGTCTAGACGCGAGATCGCTGACAACGATCTCTTCGGGAAGAGTAACACTCGTCGGCGCCTTGGTTACAGGCTGAGTGCTCTTCTTGCCCTTCATTTTATTATTCTTACCATTCATCATCGGACGGTTATTCGCAGACTGCGTTTGCTTTTTGAGCTTCTGGTTTCCGCCGCGAACGTCGCCTACCGACTCTGGAACGAAATTGTCAAGTCTTTCATCGTACTTCGAGAGATCGACCGTACCCGCTCTCATATCGACCACGCGGGTAGCACCTCTCTGCTTCGGCGTATCGTCGCCCTTTGCCGTCTGACTACGCACGATAGGCTGAGGCTTGAACTTCTCTCTCGGAGCGTTCTGTACGCGATCCTCCTTATCGTGGAAGCCGCCGCCAAAGCGATCATTCTGCGGACGCTGAGGCTTCTGTCCGCCCTGCGGTCTCTGATTTGCTCCGCCAAATGGGTTAGCAAAGCGATCGTTGCCCTGCGGACGGTTGTTGTTGAAACCACCCTCACGAGGTGCTCTCTGATCAAATCTTCCTGCACCGTTCGAACGGGGCTGCTGATTGTTGAAGCCACCCTCACGCGGTCTTTGCGCATATCCTCCCTGCGGTGCGGGACGGTCGGTGCGGGGTGCGCCACCCTGAGGTCTTTGCTCTGCCCCCTGAGGTCTTTGCGGTGCGGCAGGACGCTGCGAAGGAACTGCGGGAGCAGGCTTCTTTTCCTGTGCCTCCTGCTTTTCCTTGATCTCTTTCTTTTCCTGCTTCGGTGCTGCTTCGACCGTTTCTGCCTTTTCGGGCTTTGACTCTTGCTTTACAGGCTCCGCCTTGGGCTCTGCCTTTTGTTCTCCCTTTTTCTCCCCCTGTGCCGTAGGAGCTACAGTTACCGCCGCTTCGGACGGTTCCTCCTTTGCGACAGCTGCGACCTTCTTTTTCGACGGAATATAGGTAATACCGTCAAGATAGTCTTCAATATTGGTAATCTGATTGTCCTTGGTTAAGGTTTCAAACAAAAGATCGAACTCCGAAGGCTCCAAGGGCTTTTGCGTTTTCACAGCAACGCCCTTTTGTTCGAGGATCGCTGCCACGTCCTTGGATTTCATATTCAGATCCTTTGCAAATTGATTCATTTTCAACAACGAAGAGGATGTTTGATTTGCTGCCATATTTTCTACCGTGTCCTCCGTGGTCGCGAAGGACTTCCTTTCCTATGGATTTGGGGTGATTGGGATTGTTTCATGGGATTTGTGGAGTGTACCGTTTTGAACTTACTGCGACAGAGCATTCTCCATCAATCGGCAAAGCTCGCGATCGGAAACGGCGACCGCCGCAAGCGTCGAAGTCTTCCCGAGCGCCGCCGCAAGCGTTGCACCGTCGCAGGAGAGCCTGACCTGTTTTACTTGATAATAACTACACTTATCTGAAATTTTCTTGTGGGTATTTTCCGAGGTATCGGCCGCCTCAAATACAATGCGCGGAGCATTTGCCCCACCGTGCCGCATCGCTTCACAGATCATCGGAACACCGAAGATCAACTTCCCTGCTCTGGCACATAGTCCAAGCGAGCGCAGTACCTTTTGATCGTTTTGCTCACTCATTGTCCAAAAGCTCGCTTTCCATCAGATCGTACACCTCGTCGGGAATTTGACATTCCAGACTTCTTTCGATCCGTCTGGACTTTCTTGCCTTCTTCAGGCAACCGACGTTATGACAGATATATGCGCCACGCCCCGATTTCTTGCCCGTAAAGTCTAGCGAGATCTCGCCCTCGGGAGAGCGAACGACACGCAAAAGCTCGCGCTTCGGCTTGTGCTCGTTACAGCCAAGGCATTGTCTTTGGGGAATCTTTTTCACCTTTTGCTGTTGCTCCATCACGTATCTCCTACCGATTACTCGGCTTTAATGTCAATTTTCATACCGGTTAGACGAGCCGCAAGTCTTGCATTTTGACCCTTCATACCGATTGCCAAAGAGAGCTGATCTGCGTCAACGATGACACGGCAAACGCGCTCTGCGGTAAAGGTAACCGACTTGACCTCTGCGGGAGCAAGTGCCGCCGCAACGAACTCTTCGGGAACCTCGCTGTATTTCACGATGTCGATCTTTTCTCCGTCAAGCTCATCAACGATGCTGTTGATACGCATTCCGTGCGCACCGATACAAGCGCCTACGGCATCCACGTCCTCGTCGCGCGACCAAACGGCGATCTTCGTACGCGAGCCTGCCTCACGGGCAACGGCCTTCACCATAACGATTCCGTCCTGAATTTCGGGAATCTCAAGTTCAAACATTCTGCGAACAAGACCGGGATGCACACGAGAGAGGGTGACCAAAGGACCTTTTGCCTCCTTGTTAACCTCCATCACAAAAACCTTGATTTTATCGTCCACGTAGAATTTCTCTCCGGGAATCTGCTCGCCTGCCAGAAGCACGGCACGACCCGTTCCGGTATCGAGCACTACGTTTCCGTTTTCGCTGTCCACCTTGAGAACGGTTGCTGTAATAATCTCTTCCTTCTGATTTTCGTAGGATTCCTGCATAACCTTGCGCTCGCCCTCGCGAATTCCCTGAATGATCACGGACTTTGCGGCAGCTGCGCTCAAACGACGGAAATTCTTGGTCTTGACCTCGGTTTCAACCATCGAACCGAGCTTGTGGCGCTTGCTGATCGCCTTGGCATCCTCGAGCGAGATCTCACACTGAGGATTGGTAACCTCCTCGACGACCTCCTTCTGCAGATATACCTTCACGTCTTCCTTGACAGGGTCAATGGCAACGCGCATCAACGTGCTGTTACCGAATTCCTTTTTGAATGCCGAAAGCAATGCCGCTTCGATCTTTTCCAACATATATTCCTTGGGAATACCCTTTTCTTTTTCCAAAAGATCCAGCGCAACGAAAAATTCCTTGTTCATTTCAGTTCCATCCTTCTAAAGTTATATAATTATATGATATTTCTTTTAAAATTCAAAATAGGTTTGGATTTTTGCCACCGACGCACGCGGGAACGACATCTCCTTGCCATTCGCATCGATGCGGATTTCGCCCTCGTCACCAAGCGTCAGCAAAACGCCGCGGAAGGTCTTCGCACCATCGATCGGCGCGTACAGACGAACCTCTACGTCCCATCCCTCGCAAGCCATGACATGCTCCTCAGTCCTCAGCTCTCTCTCCACACCGGGAGAAGACACCTCGAGGTAATACTGCTCTTCAATCGGATCTGCCTCATCAAGAATCGGATCGATCGCACGGTGCATCTTTTCGCAATCGTCAATCGTAATTCCTTCTTCCGAATCAATCGTAATCCGCAGAATGCGTCTTGCGCCTTCCTTGACAAACTCAACGTCCCAGACCCAGCAACCGATTTCTTCGGCAACAGGCTCGGCAAGCGCGCGAACAACCTCTGCTACACTCGTATTCTTTGCCATTCTTACCTCCTTACGAAAGACCGACAAATTAACAAGTAAGAGTGGACTCTCTCAAGCCCACTCTCATCATCTTTTGTATTATAACACACCGAAATGCAAAATGCAATAGTTTTTTCAATATTTTTTGAAAATTTATGCTTTTTTTCTTCGATAGCGAATCAAAATACCCGTAACGGCAATTCCCACAGGGATTACAATGATACCAACGACCATCAGGAAAATCGCTCCTCCGCTTGTCATCTGTAGATACGAAGCGTCGTATACCGTTGCCTCGGACAGGCTGACCGTCGATTCATATACGAGATTGGTCCAATCGCGCACCAGATACAGACAGTACGCGTTATAAAGTCCCGACGTATCCTCGGTCATCTCCGAAGAGGACGCACAGAACGACTCCGCACCCGTAAACCAAACGAGCTTTGCTCCGTCCGAATTTTCCACCGTCGCCGCAAGCACCTTTTCACCCTTGGTCGCGGGATTCTCTCCGAGCATTGCTTGGGACGAGGTAGTCAAGAGCGGCTTCTGATCCATCGTTCCGTCAAAACAGATCGCGTTTCCTCCCTTGATCGCGGGAGCGGCATCCTCCAGATCCAACGTTGCCATCGCGTTGTGATCGGTATTGATGAAGACGTCCACGACGTCGCTGATCTCCTTCGTCGGCTCGGACTGCTCACTGTCATCGAGAACGGTTACCTCTTCCTTCACGGTAGTCGCATCGGCAGAAAGTCCGTAAGAGGCAAGCAACTCGGTGAGATTTGGCAAGGCAAGCTGCTCCCTTCCCGTCACCACAGTCAAAAGTCCGCCGCCGTCCATGTAAGTACACAATGCCTCGATCTGCTCTTCGTTATAATCCTCGCTCGGTGCAAACAGCAGCACCGATGCCGCATCGGCAGGAATTTGGGAGACCTCGGTAAGATCCAATATTTGATAACCTCCGCCAAAACGAATGGCAAGCTGTGCAAACAACGTATTTGAAAGATCTCGCTCGCCGTGTCCCGTCAAAACGTAGTGCGTCGGAATGAGCTCTGTTCGAACGTATTCCAACATCGAAAGAAGCGCCGACTCTCCTTCAAAATACAAATGCGAATCATTCATCAAAAATGACAGATACTCGGCATATTGCTGATTTTGCGAAAAGAGCTGAGCATAGTAATAATACTCTCCGCTCGTCATCTCGTGAATTCCCATCTGATTGAGCGCCGGATGCTCGGTGACATAATAAAAGAGATCAGAATAGTTGAGAATTGCCGTTCTTTTCTCACCATCAAGAATCAACGTATAGGGCGAAATATTCTCTGCCGAAACACCGGTTCTCTCCAATAGCGCTCCGCAATCCGAAGCATCTGCCTTGTGCAAGGTCAGCGCTGAGCTGTACTGACAAAAGCGCTCCAAATAATATTCAAACTGCGCGTCGCTTCCGTCCGAATTTAAGAGATACAATGTCACGGGCTCGTCAATAGCCGACAGATATTCTTTTGTTTCCGACGAAAGCGTATAAGTTCTGTTTTTCGTCACGTCCACCCAACGAAATCTCGCGGGGATCAGTGCTATTCCAAGATTGAAAAGAAGTGCAATCAGTACGGCAAGACAAATGAAAATTACGGTCCAATTTTTTCGTTTCATATCCGTCACCTCATTCCCGCCAAAGCTTTCTTGCCAAAAGAAGGCTCAAAGCCGCAAATAGCACACTCACCGAAAGATAAAGTCCAATGGCATACAAATCCACAATCCCGAATACGAACGGCGCATAGGTGGAAAACAAAGAAAGCTTTGCCAAAAGTCTCCCCCAAGGCATAGGAAGCGCCGAAGAAAAATAACTGATCACAACCATTGCACCCGTCACCGCATAGCTGACACCAAGCGCCACCCAAAAATTTTTGAAGATCAGTGCCAAAAAGCTATCCAGCGACAAGATTGCCGCGCCGCAAAGCAAAAATCCAAAAATCGCCATATAGGCAGAGGGATAATACACCGTCCCCCAAAGCCCGAGAAAGATCGGGATCAGCAAAAGAAATACGGTCAGCAATAAGAGCACCGTAAGCATCGCCAAAAGCTTTCCGCAAAGAAAATTACGCGCAGATATGGGCAGCATTTGTACGAAGCGTGCCTCATCCCCTCGTCTCTCCTCATGAAATGAAAACACCGTCATAAGAGGCAAAAGAAGAGCCAAAACAATGGTAAGATACGACAAAGTATATTCAAAATTGGCATATTGAAAGGATACGTGAAAAATTGTGATCAAGGCACCAAGTCCAAAGAAAAATGCCGTCAGAAAGCCGTAAAAATAGAAAGAATGTGCAAAGGACTTCCACTGTCTGTGAAATACCGCGATCATCGTCCCATCTCCTCTCTGCTCAAGATCGAGCTTCTCTTGTTACTGTTTTCCTTGGAAAGTTCCTCAACCGATGCGTAGACCTCGGCAAGAGATTGCTTTTCCTCACTCCGTGCTAATTGGGCTTCCAGCTCGGAAAAAGTTCCGCTTGCCAGAAGCGCACCATCCGAAAGGATCACCACGTCCTCGCAAAGCTCACGCATAACTTCAAAATCACCGCTGCTGAGAATGACCGTCTTGTGCTTCCCCAGCATACGAATCAGATCAAAAAACTCGGGCGTGGAGGTATCAAACAACAAAATACTCGGATTGCCAAGCAGTGCCGCCGCAAGGCTCAAACGCTTCTTCTCTCCCTCTGACAATCGGCACACAAGACGGTGCGCCAAACCGTCAAGTCCCACGAGCTCGAGCGCCTCTTCGATTTGGCGCAAGCGCAGTTCCGCAGAAACACCGCGCGCCTCTCCAACGAAATCCAAAAGCTCGTAGACCGTCAGATCACGGTAAAACTCGGGAGCTTTCGGAACGTATCCGATCTTCTTTTTCCAATCGACAGAGGAAACATCCACTGCCTGACCGTCAAGGCTCAGCGAAGCGGAATCGGGTTGGCGTATCCCCGAAAGAAGCTCCAAAGTCAACGAAGCATCCACCCCAAACGGAGAAAGAATTCCGTGAATCCCCCCCTTAGTAAAGGAAAAAGAAATATCCTTAATCGAGCCTCCCTCTTTGATCTCGTAATTCAGCAAATCAACCGAAATTGCCATTTCTGTCAAAAAATCACCCCCAAAAAATCTAAAACACACAAAAATATTCATTTTATTGTAACATAAAACTATGAAGATACCTTGAATTTTTTTTGACTGATCTATGATTTTTCCTCTCAAAGCAACCAAAAAAGCATCGAACAGAAATATTTTTTATTTTTTTTCAAAAAAGTGTTGACAAGCCATTTTTTGTATGGTATAATATTCAAGCGTTCGGCGAAAAATACCGAAAGCGACCACACAATGGCGGGATAGCTCAGTTGGCTAGAGCAACCGGTTCATACCCGGTAGGTCATGGGTTCAAGTCCAATTCCCGCTACCAGGCCCGTTGGTCAAGCGGCTAAGACACCGCCCTTTCACGGCGGTAACGGGAGTTCGATTCTCCCACGGGTCACCAAACGTAACAAATCCGAACTGTTTCGTAAATCGAAATTGGTTCGGATTTGTTTTTTACTATTAAACTATCAAATTGACTCTGTTTCGGAGCGAGGTCACGCGACCTCGCTCTTTTCCTTTTTGTGCTGCTTCTTGTTGCGCTTTCCATTCGGCGAACTCCTTTTGCCCCTGCTCTGACTCATAGTAGGCAATGATATCCGGCAGAAGACAACGTGCGATCTCCATACGAATATGCTTGGGGATTTGAGGGATGTGGCTTTCTCCGCGCGTATCACGGAAAACGAATTCTATCCGTAGAAGAAGGCGTTTGAACCAACCTGCATTGACATATTCCTCTCGCAGAAACCACGTGGCGAGGATTTCTTGTTCTTTTCGTTGTTGTTCACTTTCTATCTCACGCTGCTTACACTGAACTTCGTCCCAATCTTCAACGTCCTCGCCCTCACGAAGCACGGTACGGTTATCGTGAAGTAGAGCATTCACATGCTTCCAAAACTTTTTCCAAGTCATATTATCACCCTTTCTCACATCGTAATTTCAAATCTTTCATCCTCGCCATCGTCAACATCTTCGTTGGGATCTAATTGTTTCTCGGCAAATCCGATGGCAAAACCTACGGCACCACCTAAGAGAGCACCTGCAACAGAGCCAGCGTTTCTCGCTTCTCTCTGCCGCTTTTCTTCCTCGGATTCCTCACCGTCCTCAAATAGACTCGTCAGATTCCCAATCCCACGTGCACCCATAAGAGCAGCACTAACAGCATTGGGATTGCCGTGAGAGCGAGTCGGAGCCACCACAGTGCCTCGTCCCGACGAATTCTTCTGTCGATAACTTCTGAAGCTCTCTCGCTCGCTTTCCCAACCTGTGCGGTAGCTTCCTTCGTCACCTTGTGCAAAGCCGTTTCCGTTGCCTCTTTCTGCGCCTCTGCC
>JAGBSP010000034.1 GCA_017631855.1 Clostridia bacterium
CCCCTTCGGAATTTGAGGATCGCATCTATCAGAATTGGTGCGACAAGGGGTATTTCACGCCCGACGTCAACGATCCCGCTCCCGCGTTCTCGGTGGTCATTCCGCCCCCCAACGTGACGGGTCAGCTTCACATGGGACATGCCCTTGACGAGACGCTTCAGGACGTTCTCGTTCGTTACAAGAGAATGCAGGGCTTCAACACCCTTTGGGTTCCCGGCACCGACCACGCAGGTATCGCGACGCAGATCAAGGTTGAGGAGCAGCTCCGTGTCAACGAGGGTCTGACTCGCTACGACCTCGGACGCGAGGCATTCCTTGAAAGAGTTTGGGATTGGAAGCATCAGTACGGAAGCCGCATCATCAGCCAGCTCAAGAAGCTCGGCGCGTCCTGCGACTGGAGCCGTGAGCGCTTCACGATGGACGAGGGTTGTTCCCGCGCCGTTCGCGAGGTCTTTGTTAATCTCTACGACAAGGGACTGATCTATCGCGGAAACCGCATCATCAACTGGTGTCCGCACTGCATTACTGCCCTCTCGGACGCTGAGGTTGAATATGAGGAGCAGGCAGGCTTCTTCTGGCACATCAAGTACCCGATCAAGGGCGAGGACGGCTTTGTGGAGATTGCGACCACGCGTCCCGAGACGATGTTCGGTGACACCGCCGTTGCCGTCAACCCCGAGGACGAGGCAACCAAGCACCTCATCGGCAAGACGCTCATTCTGCCCATCGTTGGCAGAGAGATTCCCGTCATTGCGGACGACTACGTAGAAATCGGCTTTGGTACGGGCTGTGTAAAGATCACGCCCGCGCACGACCCCAACGACTTCCTTGTCGGTCAGAGACACGGACTTGAGCAGATCAAGGTCATGAACGACGACGCGACGATGAACGCGCACGCAGGCAAGTACGAGGGAATGGACCGCTACGAATGCCGCAAGGCTCTGATTGCAGATCTTGACGCAGAGGGACTTCTCATTAAGACGGTTCCTCACGCGCATAACGTCGGCTCGTGCTACCGTTGTAAGACCACCGTTGAGCCGATCACCTCGAACCAGTGGTTCGTCAAGATGGAGCCTTTGGCAGGTCCTGCGCTTGACGTCGTTCGCGACGGCAGAGTTAAGTTCGTGCCCGAGCGTTTCTCCAAGACCTACGTCAACTGGATGGAGAACGTGCACGACTGGTGTATTTCGCGTCAGCTGTGGTGGGGGCACAGAATTCCCGCCTTCTACTGTGACGCGTGCGGTGAGACGACGGTTTCGAAGACCGACATTACCACCTGCCCGAAGTGCGGCGGTGCGGTTCGTCAGGAAAACGACGTGCTTGACACGTGGTTCTCGTCGGCGCTTTGGCCTTTCTCGACGATGGGTTGGCCTGACAAGACGCCTGAGCTTGCAAAATACTACCCCACGAGCGCGCTCGTAACGGGTTACGATATCATCTTCTTCTGGGTCGCTCGTATGATCTTCTCGGGTCTTGAGCACATGGACAAGGAGCCTTTTGGCACCGTATTTATCCACGGTCTTGTACGTGACGCGCAGGGAAGAAAGATGTCGAAATCACTCGGCAACGGTATTGATCCGCTTGAAATTATTCAGAAGTACGGTGCAGACGCACTCCGCTTTGCGCTGGCAACCGGTAACTCGCCCGGAAACGATATGCGTTTCTCGGATGAGAAGATCGAGGCGGCAAGAAACTTTGCCAACAAGCTTTGGAACGCTTCGCGCTTCGTTCGTATGAACCTCACCATCGACGAGGTCAAGCTCCCCGCAGAGAGCGAGCTTGCGGCAGAGGACAAGTGGATTCTGCACGAGTTCAACAAGCTCGCGGCAAGCGTGACGGCATCGCTCGATAAGTACGAGCTGGGTGTCGCTCTCGCGTCGATTTACGATTTCACTTGGGACGTCTTCTGCGACTGGTATATCGAGCTGACCAAGGCTCGCCTTTCGGAGAAGGAGAGCGCAGGCAACCTCGTCGCGCAGAACGTGCTTGCATACGTTCTGACGGGCACGCTGAAGCTCCTGCATCCCTTTATGCCCTTTATTACCGAGGAAATTTATCAGGCTCTGCCGCACTCCGACGAGAGCATTATGATCGCCCGTTATCCTGCGGCAAACGATGCGCTTGTCTTTACTGCAGACGCAGAGAAGATGAACCGCGTGATTTCCGCCATCAAGGCAATCCGCGCGCGCCGCAACGAGATGAACGTCGCTCCGTCCCGCAAGGCAAAGGTCTATATTGCGACCAAGTATGCCGACTCCTTTAACGAGAGCACCGCGGTATTCTTCACCCGTCTTGCGTCGGCTTCCGAGGTTGAGATCGCAGAGAGCTTTGAGGGTGTGATTTCGGCAGACGATGCCGTACAGATCGTCACCGACTCGGCAACGATTTTCCTGCCTCTTTCGGATATCATCGATACCGAAAAGGAGATTGCCCGTCTTGAGGGCGAGCAGAAGAAGCTCGCAGGCGAGATCGAGCGCCTTGAGAAGAAGCTTTCGAACGAAGGATTCGTCGCAAAAGCTCCCGCCGCTGTCGTTGAGGGTGAGCGCGCAAAGCTCGAAAAGTATAAGGAAAACCTTGCAGGCGTCCTTGCGGCGTTGAGTAAGATGAGATAAGGATTTTGTACCTTTTCTTTCGGGAAAGAAAAGGTACCCAAAAGAAAGCAACACAAATTTATGGTTTGTGTTGCTTTTTTGTTTGTACAGACTTCGGCTTTCTAAGGAAGAAACCCTTGGACACTACGTACCAAGGGTTTCAATTTTTATTAAAAGTTTTTGAGTTTCCAAAGAACTTTTTTCAAAAAGTTCTTTGGTGGGGTGTGGGGCAACGCCCCGCATCCATCGTTCAATAGCGCCCGAAAGGGGTGAATGTTGCGAAACAACGGAGGGGAAACCACAAGTGGGGTTTCCCCTACTTTTCTTTTGAAAAAGAAAAGTAGGCAAAAGAAAACGACACAAAGAAAAAAGGGACTGTTTACAGTCCCTTTCTTTTGTGCAGAGTTCGTTTTTTATTGCTTTTTCTCCTCAATCTTCGCATAAAGCGCATCGGAGAGGGCGGTGAATTCTTCCATCGTCAGCTTCTCGCCACGGATGTTCGGGTCGTGTCCGCAGGCGGTGATAATCTCGGTCAGCTCGTCCTTGGTCAGCTCGCCAAAGACCGATGAGAGCGAGTTGGGCAGGGTTTTTCTGCGTTGCTCAAATGCCGCGCGAATGGTACGGAAGAGGTTGGCTTCATCGACGGGACGGTAAGGCTTTTCCTTGTGCAGACGAATCCGCACAACCGCCGAGTCGACCTTCGGTGCGGGAATAAAGTTGCCCGCATTCACGCGAAAAATCTTTTCGGGGGTTCCGTAATAGTTCAGCACCGCCGTGATCGCACCGCAATCCTTGCCGCCGCAAGGGGTACAAAGTCTGTCTGCAACCTCGAGCTGAATCATAATCGTAATAAATTCAAAGGGGAGATTCGACTCGAGCAGCTTCATCAGAATCGGCGTGGTGATATAGTAGGGAAGATTGGCGCAGACCGACACGGGGCCCTTTTCAAAGTAGGGCGCGAGGATTTCTGCAAGGTCGGCTTTCATCACGTCCTCGTTGATGACGGTGACGTTTTTGCAATCGCCGAGCGTATATTTGAGCACGGGAATGAGTCCGCGGTCGATTTCAAGTGCCACAACGTGGTCGTAGCGCTGTGCGAGCTCATAGGTCAGCGAGCCGATGCCGGGGCCGATTTCAAGGACGGTGCTGTGCGAATTCTCACAGCAGGAGTCGGCAATATCCTCGACCACCATACGGTTGGTGAGAAAGTTCTGACCGAATTCCTTGCGGAAGTTCAGCGAGAACATCGCCATAATTTGTTTGATCGTTTTGATATCACAAAGATTCATGAGCTTCTCCGAAATCCGAAAATTGATAAAAGAAATCCCCAAGAAAGGCTCTTGGGGATTCTGGAGCTGGTGATGTGACTCGAACACACGACCTGCTGATTACGAATCAGCTGCACTACCGACTGTGCTACACCAGCGTTACGACCTCATTATTATACTCGATTTTTCCCCGTTTGTCAAGGTCTTTTTGAAAGTTTTTTTGGCAAGTCGGCAATTTTTTTGTTTTTTGAGAAAGTTTTCAGAATTTTGGCGGGATCAGAGCAAGTTCGCTGATAAGATTTCTCCACTCTTCTTCTGAAGAAATAGCGCTGATTTTTCGTCCAAACTCGCGCCACTCGGGCTCGCTCATTTCGCTCAAATGTGCAATCGCCCTCGGATTTTGCATCAGCGCAAAGCCAAAGCCAAAGGGATATTCGGGGGGGAGGTAGAATTCATTTTGCTTCATTGCTTGTTCTCCTTTTTTGCTATTTTCTTCTGTGTGCTCTGATTCAGTATGCGCAAAAAAGAGATTGCTTATAGATAATTATAAATATTGAAAGAAAAATCTTGATTTCTCTTCCAATATGTTGTATAATGATAGTGTATGTTTAAATTGATGTCGCACGGCGACGGAACGGAGAAGAGTATGAGCAGAGTTTCTAAGCACAACTATTATCTCGATATTGCACAGACGGTGGCGGAAAGAAGCACTTGTCTGCGCAGAAGCTTCGGTGCGATCATCGTCAAGGACGACGTGATTGTTTCCACGGGCTACAACGGTGCCCCTCGCGGCAGAAAGAACTGCAGCGACCTTGGCTACTGCATGCGTGACAAGCTGAACATCCCGCGCGGCGAGAGATACGAGCTCTGCCGTTCGGTGCACGCCGAAGCAAATGCCATCATTGCCGCCGCACGCGACAGAATGCTTGGCGCGACCCTCTATATGGTTTGTGTGGATCCCGCGGACGGATCGATCGTTGGCGGTACGTCGAGCTGTATGATGTGCAAGAGAATGGTGATCAACGCGGGCATTTCCACGGTGGTCATTCGTGACACCAAGGACGAGTTCCGCATCGTCAGCGTCGAGGATTGGATCGAAAACGACGACTCGCTCAGCGGCGTATTTGGCTATTAAGATGACCGAAATCGTACCGCTGACGGCGGAGCATCTCCCGGCGCTTGCCGAAATCGAGCTTGCCTCCTTTTCCGAGCCGTGGTCGGCGTCCGCGCTTGAAATTCTCTTGAAGGACGGCGGCTTTGGCGTCGTTGCAACGATCGACGGCATTCCCGTTGCCTACGGCGGAATGACGACCGTGCTCGACGAGGGCAGCATTACGAATATTGCCACGCTTCCCGAATACCGCGGAAGAGGGCTCGGACACAAGGTGGTTGGAGCGCTTCTTGCGGAAGCGAAACAAAGAGGCGTGACGGCGGTCTTTTTGGAGGTTCGTCCCTCCAACGTCCCCGCCCGCACACTCTATCGTTCCGAGGGATTTTCGGAGATCGGTGTGCGCAAAAACTTTTACCGACTTCCCACCGAGGACGCCATTCTGATGGTGTGGCGGGAAGAGAACAAGGAAGAAACGCAATGATTATTTTAGGAATTGAAAGCTCGTGTGACGAAACCTCGGCGGCGGTCGTCCGAATGGAGCAGGGAAGAAGAGAGATTCTTTCCAACGTCGTGGCGTCGCAGATCGAGATCCACCGTCTTTACGGCGGTGTCGTGCCCGAGATCGCGAGCAGAGCACATATTGAGGCGATCAGCGGCATTGTGGACGAGGCACTCCGCACCGCGGGTGTGACGCTCTCGGAGATCGAATGTATTGCCGTGACCTCGCACCCGGGACTGATCGGCGCACTGCTCGTCGGCGTGAATTTCGCCAAGTCGCTCGCGTACGCGAACGGCATTCCGCTGGTCGCGGTCAACCACGTCAAGGCGCACGTGGCGGCGGCATATCTCGAATGCGAGACGCTCGAGCCGCCCTTTCTCGCACTCGTTGTGTCGGGCGGACACACCTCGTTTTACGAGGTCAGAGAATACGCAGAGTTCCGAGAAATCGGCGGTACGCGTGACGATGCGGCAGGAGAAGCGTTTGACAAAATCGGACGCGTGATCGGAATGCCCTATCCCGCAGGTGCGGCGATGGACAAGCTCGCCTACGACGGAGATGCGCACGCGGTGACCTTACCCTCTCCCGCACTCGTGGGAGATACGCTCGACTTCTCCTTCAGCGGATTGAAGACGGCGGCACTCAACTATATCAACTCGGAGCGCCAGAAGGATCGCGAGCCGCACGCGGCGGATCTGACGGCGTCCTATACCCGCGTGATCGTCGAAGCGATTGTGAAGAAGACCGATGCGGCACTGATCAAGACGGGCGCGAAAACCTTGGTTCTTGCGGGCGGTGTGGCGGCAAACTCGCACATCCGACGCGGACTTTCGGAGCTGTGTGAGAAGCGCGGTGTCACCTTCTCGACCCCCTCGCTCTCGCTCTGCTCGGACAACGCGGCAATGGTCGCGGCGGCAGGATATTTTGAATTTTTACGCGGCAAGCTTGCCGATACCTCGCTCAATGCCTCGGCGTTGGATGAGGATTTTTGAGAAAGCGATCTATAAAAAACTACGAAAGGCAGATTGAACATGAGTACCAAGAAGAGAATCGAAAAAGACGAATCGCTTGAGAAGCTTCGTCACCAGATCGACGGAAGAGATAGCTTTCGTCCCGAGGTTTCCCCCGCGGTCATCAAGCGTCTGCCCAGATATTTTCGCTATCTGCGCGAGCTGATCCGTATGGGAAAAACCCGCGTCAGCTCGGCGGAGCTTTCCAAAATGATGAACGTGACCGCCTCGCAGATCCGTCAGGATCTCAACTGCTTCGGCGGCTTCGGTCAGCAGGGCTACGGCTATAACGTCAACTATCTCTACACCAAGATTTGCGAGCTGCTCGGCGTTGGCTTCGGCTTCCGCGCCGCCGTGATCGGTGCGGGTAATCTCGGAAGCGCGCTGGTCGGCAGTCCGATGTTTGAGAAAAGAGGCGTGGACGTTGTGGCACTCTTTGACGTCAATCCCGCGGTGATCGGCAAAAAAATCGGTCCTGCGTACGTCTATCCCCTCACGGAAATGGAGAAAAGAATTGAGGAATTCGGCATCGAGATCGTGATCCTCACACTCCCCAAGGAGCACGCAGAAGAAATCGGGGAGAGGCTTGCCGAGTGCCCGATTCACGGCATCTGGAATTTTACGGGAAAGGAGCTTGCCATCAAGGATCGCGGAATCGTCATTGAAAACGTGCATATCGGAGATTCGCTGATGACGCTCTGCTACGAGGTTGCCAAAAAGCTGACCTTGGAAAACGAGAAAGCATAGGAGAGGACGATGGGAAAAATCACCAAACTGACAATTCAATATCGCGGCGGTGTGACACCCGAAAACCTCGGGAGGCTCCTACAAAACGCCGACGAGAATGATCTGAGAATTCTCGTTGCCCTGCAGATGCTTGCCGACGAAAACGGTATAGCACCCGTGGGCGAGCTTTCGTCCTTACTCGGTTGTTCCGAGGCAGAGGCGAGCGCTTCTCTCAAGTTTTGGCGCGGCGCAGGCGTGCTCGGTACGGTAGGTGCTTCCAAGACCACAAAAGAGCAAAAGGAAGAGCAGAGAGCGCCCGAATCGACAAAGACCGCGCACCGCGGTGGCGCGATCGAGCAGAGCGCGACCTTGCCGCAGTACAGCTCGTCCGAGCTTGCCGATCTGATTGAGCGTCGGCAGATCTCGGCAGAATTTATTGACGAGGCACAGCGCGTGCTTGGCAAGGTGTTCCGCACCTACGACACGGGCGTGCTGGTCGGCATCGTCGACCGACTTGGCTTTGAGGAAGTGGCAGTGCTTGCCATTCTCGCGTACATCGCTCAAAAGGGCAAAAAGACGGTTCGTTACGCCGAGCAGATCGCCATGGCGTTTTACGACGAGGGTATTACCGAAACGGCGGACGTGCTGATGCGAATTCATCGAATGGAGCAGTCGGGTGAGATGATCGGGAAGATCCGCGTGCTGTACGGCGCGGCGGGACGCGAGCTGACGAGCACCGAGAAGCGGCTCTTTACGTCGTGGTGCGAGAAGCTCGGCTACGATATGGACGTCATTCGTTTGGCATATGACATCACGGTCGACAACACGCAAAAGCCCTTGCCGAAGTACACCAACACCATTCTCGAAGCGTGGTACGCGGCAGGACTTCGCACGGCTGAGGACGTACGTCGGCATCTGGAAGACGAGAAGAAGACGAAAACAAGCGGCGAGGTCGCCAAGAGCTACGAGCTTGAAGAATTCTTCGAGGCGGCACTCAAGCGTAGCTACGAAGAAATGCTGTAAATTCTGAAACTTGGAAAAGAGAGAACGATATGAGCTATCAAAAAGAAACTTACGTCCGCATCAAGGCGGAGTTTTCCAAAAAATATCTCGAGGCGCAACGGCGTGCGCAGATGCGCCGTGCCGAGCTGCATGCTCAACTTCCCGAGGTCGCCGAGCTTGACCGCAGACTTTCGATGACGGGCATGGAGATCATGGACGCGCTGACAAGCGGCGGAAATACCGAAGCAAAGCTCGCCGAGGTTAAGGTACGCAACGAGCAGCTCCAGAGAGAGAGAGCCAAGATTCTTCGCGCCAACGGCTATGACGAGAACTATTCCGACGTGCATTACGAGTGCGAGAAATGTGGCGACAGCGGCTATCTTGAGCACGGAATGTGCGACTGTATGAAGCGTGCGCTGACCGAGGCTGGGTATGAGGCATCGGGACTCGGCGGGCTCATTCGCACGCAGTCGTTTGAGAACTTCTCGCTCGATTACTATACGAGCACGGTGGAGAGCCGTGAGAGAATCGAGCGGAGCGTGTTGAGCCTGCGTCGCTTTGCCGAGCAGTTTGAGGAAGACACCTATAAGAATTTTCTGCTCGTCGGCGGTACGGGACTTGGAAAGACGCATCTTTCGACGGCGATGGCAAAGACCATCATCGATCGCGGACACGACGTGCTGTACGTCACGGCGCTCGGAATGCTTGGAGATTTTGAGGCAAAGCGCTTTGGCGACGGTGTCGGCGTACGCAACGACCCGATGCGTTATACCGATGCGCAGGTGCTCATCATTGACGACCTTGGCACCGAGGTGAACAATCAGTTTACCACCGCGTGTCTTTACGACGTGATCAATCACCGCATCAATCAGAGAAAGACGACCGTCATCAATACGAACTTGTCGGTGCGCGACATCGAAGCGCGCTACGGCGAGCGCATTGCCAGCCGTATTTTGGGCGAATACGTGCCGATCCTGTTTGAGGGAAAGGACGTTCGCCGACAGAAGATTTTCGGCAAAAAGAAATAAGAGATTGCTCCTTTGCTTCGGCAAAGGGGCTTTTTCTGTTCGGTGTACCTATGGAGGGTTAGCGCACGGACGGCGGCACATTACAAACCGTAGGGGCGACCATTGGTCGTCCGTGGCGATCTTTGTGCAAATTCCATTCTTACGGGTCGGCGACGTTTGCGAAGCAAACTCGCTGGCTTGCCGTGCCCTACGACGACCCGTGGCTACGCCAAGTAGTCGGACTCAAAGGCGCGGTCGAGTGCGGCTTGGAAGAATTCGTCAAGGTCGTAGGTTTTCTGATGATTTGGCGGCGAGCTCGAAGCGTTTGGCGTTCGGTTTTGGGGAGTCCCCTGCTTGTCACTCTCCCACCATTCCGACAGAAGCTTCGAAACGCTCTTATGCTCCTTTGCCGCAAAATACCTCGCACGCTCTATCCGTTTTTCTGCGTAAGCAAGAGGGACTCCGAGAGCTTCCAGCTCTTTGCGTTCTCTTTCATCAGGCGGAGGCGGCGGATCCGCTTTCGGAGAAAGCGGTACCACTCCTCGCGGAGCGAGATCATCTGCAGCTGCAGCTGCTTGGTTATTGTTATTTGCATATTTCACCTCCTCCTCCTTGTAATTGCCATTGTAATTGCCTTTGTTATTGCCTTTGCCTTTGTTATTGCCTTTTTCGGTTTTTTCGAAAAACCCATCGGTTTTTTCACAAATAGAATTCTTTCTCGGACGGCCGCCTTTTTTTCCGTTCTCCGAGTTGATGCGACATTTCTCCTCGTAGGCTTCAAAATCCTTTTGAATGTCGTTTTTGATTAAGTAATACCAAGGCTTTACGCTCTCGGGAAGATCCTTGGGATCTTCTTTCGTTGCGCCGTAATTGATCAGCGCGCGGATCAGAGGCGCAAGCTCACCGTCGGTTAAGTACGAAAAGCTGACGAGATATCGAAGGTCTAATATAATTCCGTTTGGATTTTTCATTGGATTTCTCCTTTCCTGTTTCTTTCTTGCCTATATTATACCAGATACCCCCTGTCTCATTCAGTATCACTTAGTCTCAGTTAGTCTCAACTTTTTTAAAAAAATTACGAAAAAAGCTACGGTTCTTTTCTCCGTAGCTTTTCTTGTTTTTATTTTGTTTTTTCGTGGTTTCTTTTGAAAATCGATGGGATACGGGCGGTTTTTATTTTGCAAACATTGCCGCGATCAGACGTTGGGTTTGCTTTGCGGCGCGCTCGCAGAGGGTGGGGTAATCCATCGATCCTGCCGCGTCGTCGGCATTGTCCGAGATCGCGCGAAGAATGGCAAAGTCTACGCCGCCAACGTAACATACCTGTCCGATTGCCGCGCCCTCCATTTCACACGCAATGGCGTCGAAGGTATCGCGGATCCATTCCTTTTTGGCGCGGTCGGCAATAAATCGGTCGCCCGATGCGATGACTCCGCAGGCATAGGGAATACCGAGCTCCTTTGCCGCCTCGGCGATCTTCTCACACAAAGCCTCCGACGCGGGAAGCTTTACTTTGTTGATCCCCGAGATCATTCCGACGGGGTCGCCGAGCGCCGAGGTGTCCATATCGTGCTGAACGACTTCGGTGGCAATCGCAAGCTCGAGAAGTCCAACCTTCTCCGAAAGCGTGCCCGCCACACCGACGTTGATGACCGCGTCGACGCCGTAGCAGAGGATCATCGTCTGCGCCGCGATGCCTGCAAACACCTTGCCGATGCCGCACTGCGCCACAACGACCTCTTGTGTGCCGATGCGTCCTTTGACAAATTCTACGCCGCCGATGTGTTTGCATTCGGGGGCGCTGACCATATGTTTGACGGCGTCGATCTCAACGCTCATCGCCCCGAGAATTCCTATCATTTTTGCCATACTATCTTATCCTCCCAATTCTTCGAGTTCTTCATAAATTTCAAGCAGTCGCTCCTCGAACGCGTTTTTCTCGGTATCAAGCTCCGAGAGCTTGACGTAATCGGTGGCAACCTCGCTCATTTCGCGGTCGATGCGATCGATCTCGGTGCCGATCTTCTCGGCTTCCTTTTCGAGACGCTCGATGCGATTTTGCTTCTTTCGCGCCTCTGCCGCGTCCTTTTTGTTTTGCAGATATTGCTCTTTTTGCGTCGACGGCGCAGAGACGGTTGCCGTGTCATTCGCCGTAGCAAAACGATCGCGTTCGTGCAAAAGCTCCTCGTAGGCGTGTCCCACTCTCGTCACGTGAAAATCGCGTACACCCGACGGCGTGAAATCGAGAAATCTTGTGGCGAGCTTGTCTACGAGATAACGGTCGTGCGACACGGTGATGATGGTGCCGTCAAACTCCGAGAGCGCTTCTTCGAGTGCCTCGCGCGAGTCGATGTCGAGGTGGTTGGTCGGCTCGTCGAGAATGAGTAGATTCATCTCGGAGAGAATGAGCTTGCAGAGCGTCAGTCGCGCGCGTTCGCCGCCGCTGAGCTCGGACACCGACAGATAGACATCCTCTCCGATAAAGCGGAAGCGGGCAAGTGCGTTTCGTATCGAAAGCTCGGTCATTGTCGGGTAGGCGTTCCATACCTCGTCGAGCACCGTGTTTGAGGGGGAGAGGTTTTGGTTTTCCTGATCGTAATAGCCGATCTCGACGTTGTATCCCGCCTCCAAGTAGCCGCGCTGCGGCTCCAACTTTCCGAGCAAGAGTTTGACAAGCGTCGATTTTCCGCATCCGTTCGGTCCGACCACGAAGAGTCGGTCGCCTCGCTTGACAAGACACGAAAGGTCGGAGAAGAGCGGCGTGTGTCCGTAGCCGAAGGAGATGTCTTTGAGGGTCAACACGTCGTTTCCGCTTGCCGACGCCGCCGAGAATTTGATCTTGATTGCTTTCGGCGCTTCTTTCGGGCGCTCGAGCTTCACCATTTTATCGAGCATCTTCTGTCGGCTCTCCGCCGCCACGATGTTGCGTTCGCGGTTCCATGCGCGTTGTTGAGCGATGTACGCCTCCTGCCGCGCAATCTCCTTTTGTTGGTTTTTATAGTGCCGCTCCTCGATCTCGCGCTCGGCTTTGCGCTTTTCGGCGCTCTTCGAGTAGTTTCCGTCGTAGACCTTGGCGCGGTGGTGTTCGATAAAGAGCGTTCTCGTCGTCACGCGGTCAAGAAAATATCGGTCGTGCGAGATGACGATCAGCGTCTTTTTGTAGTTCGCTAAAAATCCTTCCAGCCAAACGAGCGTTTCCATATCGAGGTGGTTGGTCGGCTCGTCGAGCAGAAGCAGGTCGGGCTCACGGCAGAGCTCCCGCGAGAGCGCAAGACGCGTGCGCTGACCGCCGCTGAGGGTAGAGAATGGGCGGCGCATGGTTTCTTCGTCAAAGCCCATTTTCAGGAGTGTGGAGGCGCATCGCGAGCGGAATTCAAGTCCGCCCTCGCGCAAAAATTTCTCATTCAGCGCGGTGTATTCCGCCGCAAGAGAGTCGCTCGTTCGCTCGGTGCTTCCGTTCTTCAAAAGCGATTCGAGTTCCGAAAGTCGCGTCTCCATACTGAGAAGCTCGGGGAAGGAGAGGAACATAACCTCCAGTGCCGTTGCCTCTCCGTCGGTGCCTTCAAAGGCAGAGAGTGCGTCGTTCTGGCGCAGAACTCCCACCGAGGTGTTTTTGGAAAGATAGACGTTTCCCTCGTCGGGATCCTGCTCTCCGAGGATCATTCGGAAGAGCGTGGATTTGCCGCACCCATTGACACCGACAATGCCAAGGCGATCGCCCTCGTTCATCGAAAAGGTGATCTCCTCGAGAATCGGCTTTGTGCCAAAGGAAAGAGAAAGGTCGTTGACGTTCAATATGATCATAGCGGTTCCTTTTATAGCTTGATTTTGATTTCCCGCGCGACGCCGAGAATTCTTGCCTCCCCCGACTCGAAATCGTCGGTTGTCAGGTGGATCGGGTGGTAGTCCTCGTTTTCGGGGACAAGATAGACGTTTTTCTGCGAACGGTGAAAGCGCTTGACGGTGGCGCTCTCTCCGCCCACAAGGCAGGCGACCACGTCGCCGTCGTCGGCGTATTGCTGCTTGTGGAAGAGTACGAGCGAGCCGTGTACCATTCCAATGTTCTTCATACTGTCGCCCTGTACCTTGAGGTAGAAATAGTCGTCGGTCGTGTCGACTGCCGCCGTTTCGTAGCCGAGAAGCGACTCGTTGGTGATGATGGGCGATCCCGCGCGGATCTCACCGATGATCGGGATATTTTTTTCTTGCTTTGGCAGAAACTCCGCGGCACCGTTCATCAGGTATTCGAGAGAAACGCCGAAATAGTCGGCGATCTTTTTGAGCTTGTCGGCTTTCGGGGTCGAGCGTCCGTTTTTCCAATCTGTAAAGGTGCTCGCGGAAATCCCCGTTTCCTTGGATACGCGGTAGACGGTGGAGCCGTCCATTTTGAGCAGATGTTCAAAATGTTCGTAGGTCATAAGCCCTCCTTTTGTGCCACAGAAAAAATATTACGGAAATGCGAAATAATACTTGACAATAGTTCGGAAATCCGTTATAATAGATATAGACAATATAATTATAAACCGAAATTGACGTTTTGTCAATACAATGTGCAGATTTTTGTCAAAAAAAGAAGAGAAAAGAAGAAAGAGGAGGGTAAAAAAGCATCGATGTGCGAAATCTGCTTACAATTCCGATGTCCGTCGGCGTGTCCTTATTATGAACGCGATCGAAGAGTGCCAAGCGGGCGACGATGGAATTTTTGCCAAAAGGAGTGGCACCTGATCGGAAGTTCGATCGAAACAGGAGAAAACAATAGTAAGGAAAGTCGAATGAAAACGAAGGATGAAGGAAAGTGAGGGAAGGAATGAGGAGTGTGTCGGTTTCTGAAACGGAAATCCGAGAAATGGAAGATTATTTGAGGGGTTATGATTTTCATCGAAAGCTGATCGATATGGACGAATATGAGAGAAGCTATTTTTATGAGGTCAAGAAGGGCGTACAGGGAGAGATGGAGATCCCTCTGGCGCGGATGAAACTGTTTGAGATCCGACATTTTGTTATGGGGATGGAGAACAGCAACGAAAAATTATTGCTGTATTATCATTACGTCAAAGGAGATAGTATCGAGCAATGTGCCGAGCTGATCGGCATATCGCGCGCAACGGCGTTCCGTATGAAAAAAAGAGCGCTTTCCTTGGCGGTGTTACATAAAAGAAAAATGAAGGATGAATTATGAAGGTGCGTATTCCGCAAAAAATCATTGACGCATACACTCTTTTATGCTATAATAAATAGGTAAATTTGAAACAGACGGAGAAACTTATGGCAAACAAAGAAAAGCGGGGAAGCATGCGCCTGATCAAGCGATTTCTTCCGTACTATAAAAAATACAAATGGATTCTGATGCTCGATCTGTTCTGCGCGGCGCTGACTACCGTCTGCGAGCTCGTGCTTCCGCTGATCGTGCGGCAGATCACCGACGAAGCGACGTCGATCCCGATGACGCTGACGGTCGGACTGATCCTGCGGTGCGGCGTGCTCTATCTCATTCTGCGCATCATCGACGCGGCGGCAAATTATTATATGGCGTCGGTCGGACATATTATGGGAACGCGCATCGAAACCGATATGCGCCGAGATTTCTTCGGACATCTGCAAAAGCTGTCCTTTTCCTACTACGACAATACCAAGGTCGGCACGCTGATGTCGCGTATGACGAGCGACCTCTTCGACGTCACCGAGTTTGCGCACCACTGTCCCGAGGAGTTCTTTATTTCGGGCATCAAGATCATCTGCTCGTTCGCCATCCTTTGCACGATGAGCGTTCCGCTGACGCTGATCGTCTTCTCGGTCATTCCGCCGATGATCCTTGTGCTGACCGTCTTTAACCGTCGGATGCGCGAGGGCTTCCGCGAGTCGAGAAAGCAGATCGGTGAGCTCAATTCACAGATCGAGGACAGCCTGCTTGGCATCCGTGTGGTCAAATCCTTTGCGAACGAGTCGGTCGAGGAAGAAAAATTCGAGGGAGGAAATCAGAAATTCCTCTCGATTAAAAAGAAGGTCTATCACGTGATGGGCGGATTTCAGTCCTCCACGCGCTTCTTTGACGGTGTGATGTATATCGTCGTCGTCGTGGCGGGCGCACTCTTTATGATGCACGGAAAGATCAGCGCCGCCGATTATCTGGCGTATCTGATGTTCGTGACCACGCTCCTGACCTCGATCCGACGCATCGTCGAGTTTGCGGAGCAGTTCCAAAGGGGTCTTACGGGCATCGAGCGCTTCTGTGAGGTGATGGACGTCGATCCCGACGTCAAAAACGCACCGCACGCCAAGGAGCTCGGACGCGTCGAGGGAGAGGTTGAATTTTGCGACGTTTCCTTCCGCTATGAAACCGAAACGGCAGACGTGCTCACGCACCTCAATCTCAAGGTGAGGGCGGGCGAGAGCATTGCGCTCGTCGGACCGTCGGGCGGCGGAAAGACCACGCTCTGCTCGCTCATTCCGAGATTTTACGACGTATCGGGCGGAAAAATTCTGCTCGACGGTAAGCCGATTACCGAGGTCACGCTCAGGTCGCTTCGTGAAAATATCGGTGTGGTGGCGCAGGACGTTTATCTGTTCTCGGGCAGTATCCGCGAGAATATCGCGTACGGCAAGCAGGGAGCGAGTGACGAGGAGATCGTCGAGGCGGCAAAGCTTGCGGGCGCGCACGAGTTTATTATGGGTCTGCCGCAGGGGTACGACACCTACGTCGGAGAGAGAGGCGTGAAGCTTTCGGGCGGACAGAAGCAGAGGGTTTCGATTGCAAGAGTCTTCCTCAAGAATCCGCCGATTCTGATCCTCGACGAAGCCACGAGCGCACTCGATAACGAGAGCGAGAAGCTGGTTCAGCAGTCGCTTGAGATGCTTGCGAAGGGAAGAACCACCTTTACGATCGCGCACCGATTGACGACGGTACGAAATGCCGACCGCATTTTGGTGCTGACCGACAAGGGAATCGAGGAGTCGGGCAGCCACGAGGAGCTCATCGCCAAAGGCGGCATCTACGCCGACCTCTATCGGCTCTACGCAACGCTGTAAAATAACCTCATAGAAAAAAACCGCAAGGAGTTTCCTTGCGGTTTTTGGTTGCGGGAGAGGGTATCGATGTCGGTGCGTCGAATGCACCAAGGTGCGAATTTCCACAAACCTCGGTAGGGGCTGGCGCCTACGACAGCCCGCAACGATGGAATTTACACAAAGGTCGGAACGGGTCGTCGTGGGCGCCGACCCCTACCGTTTGTAATACAATGCCATTCGTGCGTCGAACGCACAAAGGTGCGGCTTACGATAGCCTTCCCCAGTGGGGGAAGGTGGCTGAGCGAAGCGAAGTCGGATGAGGTGTTTCTAAAACCAAACTAACTCCTCATCCACCACTTCGTGGTCCCCCTTCTCCCTCAGGAGAAGGCTTGGCGGTGTGCGCTCCTTAACCCTTACACCTCGGTGTGCCTTTGCCTCTTCGATCGAACGACGGGTTGATCGCGTAGAAATTCTTCGAATCGAGATTGTCTTGCGCGATGCGGAGGGCGTCGGCAATACAGTTAACATGAAGCATTTTTATACCTTGGTACACCCCAAATAATTTATCATTAAATCAAACAATTTATCCTCTGTTGACTGTCCTTTGTCTATGGGCTTTTTCAAAAGAATTCTAACAAATTCATAGAGTTTATAAATACCAATAATAGGCAAAAGAATAATGAATAGTATTCCTTCCCCAAACTTATCACAAATCCGAATAAATATATTATCATCATTTAAACTAACATACTTAATTTTGCCTTCAAACTCAATATAATTATCAAACTCGGTAATTTTGGGGACGTACCAATATCCGCCCGAATGTCCACCCCGTTCAACACCAAAGCTAATTTTATTTTTAAGCAACTTCAGTATGTAGTTATCAATATACTTATATCTTGCTTTATCATCAAAATAAGCACTACTCCAATTAAATTGATTAAGAAACTTCTCCATTGTTCCATTATAGCGGAACACATATTTCTTCGCCATTTGCTGATCCTCCGAATTTGCTTTATATTTTGATTATACCACACATCACCACAAAAGTAAATAGGACGGTTTGATTTTCAAGCCGCGAGAAAAAGTCAAAGCTTTTTGCAACATGGAAAAAGAAAAGAGAGAGCCGCAGCTCTCTCTTTTTTGTCATTTGCCTTGACAATTCGGCGTGGTGGAACGCTTTTTGTCGAACGACGGGTTGATCGCGTAGAAATTCTTCGAATCGAGATTGTCTTGCGCGATGCGGAGGGCGTCGCCAAAACAATCAACATGAAGCATTAAATCTTCCATTCGATCTCAAGCGTATCTTGAGTTGCACGAATCACGCTGATAAGCACATCAACAACCGCCATCTTGTCGGGAACTTCAAGCTCATCCCATTTAGACATATAGTCGGTTATTTCGTCCACGTTGCACCCCGACGAGCTTTGAGCCGCCGTAATGTCACGCAGTTTCTTTTCAAGCTCTTGCTTCTCTGCATCAAGTTTTTCAACGTTTTCATTGATAAGCTTCATAACCGTAGGAGAGGCTTCTGGGATTTTTACCACCCATCCGTCAATCTCATCCTGGAGCTTTGCAATCGCAATACGAAGCTCATTGATTTTTGGATTTTCAACCACGTTTGTCGAAGCCGAAAGAGCGGAAAACTCTTTCAGCTTTTCGACCATACAATCAAAGATAATGTCCTCGATGTCTTTTGCGTGCAGACCGCCCACGCCCTCACAGCCGTTAATCGTCTGTCCGTGACGGCTACAAACGAGGTATCTGCCAACTTTGGTGTTCGATTTGCGAACGTTGAGAGCGTAACCGCACTTGCCGCACTTGATCTTGCCTGCAAGCCACGTATTTCTCGCCTTGATAGGCTTTGCGACTTGCTTGTTGCCGAGGCACTTTTTGCGAACCTTTAACCAAATGTCCGCATCAATGATACCCTCGTGAGGTGCGACCACCAAGTGATGCCCCTCAAGGCTGACTGTCTTTCTCTTGGCTTCTTTCTCGGAGTACAAGTAGCATCCATTAGTACCGATGAAATCCTCGGGAATATTATGTATCATTGTTTTTTGCGACTTAAAAAAATCGTACACATCAATATTTGCTTTAACGTATATCGGATTTTTCATCAGCTCGCCTACCCTTGCCTTATCCCAACAACCCTTTTCGTCGCGGCTGTTCTTGATACCAAGCTTTATAAGATGCTTGATAACATCCCCCACCGATACTTGAGGTTGGGCGTACATCGAATACATGAGCTTCAATACCTCAGCTTCTTCTGGAATAACAACGTAATGCGAGGTCTTGATGCCGTCTATCACGTATTCCTCAACGCCAAATCCATATGGACATCTACCACCCATATAATAGCCTTTACGGCTTCGGGAACAGTAAGCATCAATGACACGCTGTTGTATGGTTTCACGCTCAAGCTGGGCAAATACGATACAGATGCTTAACATAGCACGCCCCATAGGTGTCGAAGTGTCGAATTTCTCATTACATGAAATGAAATCAACCTTATACCTTGAGAACGTTTCCATCATCATGGTGAAGTCCAAAACCGAGCGGCTGACACGGTCAAGTTTGTAGCAAATAACTCTGCTTACACTACCGAGGCGAATATCCTCGAGCAATCGTTGAAATTCGGGGCGGTCGGTATTCTTTCCGCTGTACCCCTTGTCAAAATATACCGAAGCCTTTTCACCTTTGCGTAGTTGCTTTTCACATTCTTCGATTTGTGTTTCAATCGAAATACTATCCATCTTATTGATGGATTGTCTTGCATATATTGCAATCATTTTTAATAGTCCTTTCCTACCGCATAAGCGGTATTATTTTTTTGCGTTATCATAATATTTTGCGAAAATGTCATATAGCTGTCGAGCCATATCACGCTTTACCTCTTCTTTCCTTTCTTCCTTGTCGAACGACGGCTCTATGTAGCAGACCGTGTAACGACGACCTTCAACATTCCTTTCTAATGTTTTCGTATAGGAAGAATTGGTTGTCAAAACGCTATCACTCTCCTTTCTCTAATGATATGCTGATACGCTTGTTTCATTGACTAAACCACCGCCTATCTGTTGTCGAGCAAGAAGCCAAACGAGGTATAAAGGCAAGAATTTTCTAATCTGATGTCACGCCCGTACGCCTCATAGTCCATGTAATTTTTTAGGTGTTCCGGAATATCAATGCTACAAAGCTCCTCTGCGTAGTAGTATCCAAGCGTTTCATCGTCACTAACGCCTATAACAAGCTCAAATTCATCGAGCTTGTCCAATATGGCGAGGACTTCTTCAACGCTCGTACACGCCTCATATTCAAGCACAGCTCCAAGCTTTCTTGCATCGTCGGCTGATAGGCCCTCAAGGCGTTGTGCAAGCTTATTTAGCACCGATACGCTTGAATACTCTGAAATGACATCGCTTAAACCGATGATGTCGTTCTCGCAATCGCTAATAAAGTATTCTTCGTAATATTCGTTGATACCGATTTGCTTTAACACTTCGTCAAGCTTATCGTCGCTGATAGGGAGCTTTATCCACTTGCCTACAAGATACCCCTCGCAGTACTTTCCAAGATTCGTAATGAAGATTTTCATAGTTCTGTTACCTTTCATAGTCTTTAATAGTCTTGATATTTGGGTTGTACGGCACTATACTATTAGTACCCCCACCCCAATCCTTACGTTGTTCTTTACCATGTTCAAATTTCTTGACTTGCATAATACACATCCTTTCTAACCACGCATATATATGCGTAATATTTGTAATATATTGTATAAAATTCATTTCGTGATTATCACTCAACACATATATTGTAGTGCCATAATTTGTCGATGAACAGAAAATACGAAAAATTCCTCCATTAAATTATATGTCATCAAATTTTACCTACTTCTGCGACAACGCTACAAAGGTGTGTTGTACTTCTATTGTAGTGCATAATTATGCTAATGATAAGAGAATGGCGAAATTCGTTAATGCAACAAAAAAGCACCTCTGCCCCAAAGGGTAGAAGTGCTAACGTAACATTATCGTATAAGGTAGGAATATAGGCTCACGTCAAGCCTCCCGTGACCGAGGTTGAAGCTGACCTCAAGGGCGAGGTCTTTTTGAAAATTGTGAGGGGTATCGGACTTGAACCGTGGGTTGTTATAGCTAAAATCGAACTTGTTCCGATCTATGAAAAGCTCATATTTACGCCCCTCATACACATCTATGCCACGTTGCTTGGCTTCAAGAAGCTCGGCGTATAAATCCCTTGCGTACTCGCTACGCATACGATGGCTGCCTAAATTTCGGTCAATATGGCTTATAAGCGGAGCATCGGGAGAATGACCGTCTTTGAGTTTACCATCAACCCAGCGTGTAAGATTGCCACGCTCCGAAGGCAACACGAGTGATACCCTATGTTTTGCTCCCTTTTCAACAAGGTGGAACGCATAAATTTGCCCGTGTTCGTTTCGTATGGCATCGTTGGCGGTAACAGCGGTTGGAGAGGATGGATCAAGCGAAGACCGACGACATCCGCACACAGAAGCAAGGTATAATGCATCTTGATTTTCGGGTTTGTTTGCTGTGCTTGACTTTGGCAATATATCCCCACGACTGTTTTTCACTGATGTGTATGTGCGGCGTTGCGTAAAGCCAAGTTCCTTTGGTGTTATGGTTTCTCCTCGAATTTTCGAAATTGCCGCAAGCTCACGGCTGACCGTCCAAGATGAAGCATCACGATAGGCTTCCATGTAACGTGCAACCACGATTTTATCAATATCCTCTATGTTTTTAATGCCCATTTCCTTACATACCGAAGACAGCCTAAGAGCAGTTTTTCGGTACTGCTCGGCGGTTTTCACGCTATGGATGCCCTCCGCTACGCCATTGACCTTGACCTTCTTTTCGCCAATTCGCAGAAGCTCGTTAATACGGTTATTGAGTTGTATCGTTATGTTCTTGTTTTTCCTGCCCACGCACACCACCTCTCACATTGAATTTTGTTAAGTCTAAAACTCCATTGTTCGCAACTAATGCCGGAGAACGAAGCCACTCCTTTTGATGTTGATTTTGCCGTCAGCAAAATCACTTTGTAATGTTGGATTTTTCTTTATCAAAAATCCTTTGCGTTCTTCGGGATAAATCATCCATACTCCGTATGGCTGTTTTATCCCTCGATTTTGATACTTTTATATATACTTTTCTTGCGATATATCAAAGTATCAAAACCCTTTGCCATTCTGTACTTTTTTCACTCCTTCCATATTCTGTGCCTTTCAAAAATTCAGCGAAATCTCGCTTGTACTATTACTGTAGTAAAAAAAGCGGCTGAAAATAACAAAAATGCTGAATTTCCTACATAGGAAAATTTTACCTGCTCCGCCCAAGGCGGCGGCAAGAAATTTTCCTATTCGCATTTTTGTTATTAAAGCCAGGAAAACAGAATGGGCGTGTCGTAGGTAAAAAGAAAACCACGGCTCGAATTGAACCGTGGTTAATTATTTGCTTACGCTTATTTTAACTTTGCAATCAGCAAATCCAATTCAGCCTGCTTGGATTTGATTGCTTTCTCCAGCTTATCGCAAAGTGCTATTGCTGACTCAATTTGCTTGCATCTTTCGAGAACAGTCACATCCTCGGAAGATAAGAACCCACCGATAAAGGCGGTTGTAAGAATAAACTTTGACGTTTTGGAGGCGAATTCGACTTCAATGTATGAGCCAGTCTGTTTGGAAACAAGACCCTTTCCGAACATTCTGTGCTTAATATTCTGACCCTCAAGATTGATTTCGGGAATTTCATCAAGCACAGCTTGTGCATTGGTAAGCTCTGCTTCCAACGCTTCAAGCTCGATTCTCTTGGTGTCAATTTCCGATTCAATGCGTTCTTGCTCCAAGTCAGATTTGCTCTTTCGTATAATCTTTGTGTAATTTTCAAACTCATAGAAGCTATAAACGATGCTACAATAGATAATATCAAAGGTTAAGATATGCAAATTGTCTTGGGGGTCGTTTACTTTGCCCCATCTCGTGTTGTGCGTTTCAATCAACTCTTGGTGTTCGGAAACTGCCTGTCTGACCTCATCGCACATACGATAGTAGCGAGAAAGCTTGAAACATTGACCGTACCCGATTTCCTCGCCATACTCCAAATATCTGAAGAACGGCTGGCATTGAGAAGACTTGTACAGATAGTTTTCTTCTGGCTTAAAGAAAGTCAAGTATGCCAAAACAGAACGGAAATCCTGTTTGTACTTCCACTTCCCACGCTCGTACTTTTCAAGGAGCTTGTTCGTTTCCTCAACGAAACGCTCTATCTTATCCTGCCTTTTGTCAAGATCACCGCCATCGTCCTCATACAATATAGCGAAAAGACCTCTCATCGTATCTTCTTCGTGAGAGATAAGCTTCAAAATTCCGTTAACAGGTTGTACTGTACCGTTATTGATAATAATATCCGACTTTGACATAGCAAACTTGAACATTTCGTAGAAATCGGGAGCGTTAAGGTCAAAGTTCTCTTTGAAATGATGCATAGCTCTCCATTTCATGTTTTCATCGTGTTCATCATCGGTAAGCATATCGAACTTATCTATGTATATGTCTATGATTTTATTAAGTCTTTCAGAATTCATATTTCTCTCCCATTACATCGTGTCAATGATTTTATCGATCTCGGTTCTTATTTCATCATAGCGTTTTGCCGAAAAACCCAAGCTCTTAATTCTGCCTAATGAAATCGTCTTATTGTTTCCGCATTTTTCGTTTATAACGGCAGTAGGAACAATATAAAACTCCCAGTTATTGAGGTTTAGAGGATTGGATGTTTCTCTCGTATATCCTGTATTTAGGCAGAAGACATATACATCGTTCTGACGGCAAAACTCACTATTGCCACTCTTTGCAGGATCATAAGACCCGTTAGCTTTGGTGATGCCGAAAACTCGTTGCTTTGACACCTTGCCTTCTTGGTTAAACGAGTGATAATACGATGTTTCTTTTACTTCTATACGCTTATCACGATACGACACGTCCCATAAAGTCCAATATTGGTCGTTCTGTGCCTCGTTGACACCCAATGCCTTTGAAACAATAAACTCGGCTATCTTATCTTGAAGGTCATATATATTTGAATAGTGAAATCTCCAGAAATCCAAGAAGTTAACGCCTACAGCTTCACCCTCGAACACGAACGCTTCCTTACCTGTCATTATCAAACACCCCTTTGATACGCTTTTCTATATTATAACATAAAAAACACCACTTTTCAACAGTATTATGTAAACAGTCGATATATGAAAAAGGGATAGGACGGTCAACCATGTAGATTGAACCGCCCTATCCGTCAGGAACCCTTACCTATCGACCTTTGCAGGTCTGCTCCCCCTCGCGGGGGATGATACGCTACGCTGAAAAGACTGACTGTATGTTAAAAAGAAAGGAAAAAGAAAGGACTAACAACCCAAAACAACATAACGTACCACCTTTCTGCTTTTTATAAGCCTTACGCTTTCTAAAGCCTTGCAATACAATGGCGTTGCACCATTGATATGTTATATTCTATTATGTAAGCCATTGCAATTATAACTCAAAATTGTCGAAAAATGAATTATTTTTGCAAGACGGCGTTCCAATCCTTGACATAACCCTTTTTTGCGGAGATTTCTTTCAATTTAGGTTGCATATCAATAAAGCGATATTGCCTTGTTTCCTTAAAGAATTGACAATAACCCTTTATATGCTCTGCGGTGCGAATACCCTCGGTATCGTTATCAAGGCAAGAATAAACATTCATAACCTCGCTGTGCCTATATAGAAAGCCTCTCAAAGCACCGATGTGATTGCCGCATAGGGTAATGAAACAACTGCTTTCGGGTATCTCCATATCCAAATTGCCGCTTTTACAGAACGTAAGAAAGCTCAATAGGTTTATCGGATTTGAGAATACAAACACGTTTTCGTAATAGTTATGCTCACGTGCAGGAGATAGAGCATATTCAAATCCCATATTGCGTTTAACGCTTAAATGCTGTGTGTAATCAAAAAATGAGTGCGTACCTTCTTTAACGGCAGATACAACATTATGATTGCTGTCATAAGTCAAAAATGAAAGGTTTTTATCCTTATCCATCGTGACTAAACGATTGGCGATTAAATCCTTAACGTAGGCATCATCAATCTGCTTTGTGCTTTCAAGATAGGCGTATGCTATTTTCTTGGAGTCTTTGCTATAACGATCTATAAAGAGGTCGTTATCCAAAAGATAGTTCAAGTTCAGCATATTGGGATTGGGAATGTCAAGCACCAAAGGGTAATGAGCTTCAACATAGTCCTTGATACTGGTTTTGCACACCTTTTGATAGAAATAGAGTGCCATATAAATAACTTGGTTATCATTATAACCGTAATACGTCTTCAGCGTATCGAAAACCGACAAATACTCAAAGGTAATAAGGTTGTAAGAGCCTTCGTCAAATATAATGACTTCGGGATGCTCTTTGATATGTAGTACGCCATCTTTATAGATGAGCATATCGGCATCCCACCACACAAGCAAATGCGGCAGATAGCATCGGTTTACTTTTGCCACACGCTCTGGAGAGAAATTGTACTTGTAATTGTAGATTTTGTAGGTTTTTAACACTACATCGTTTTTAATAAGGTTTCTTGGTTTGATAACTTTGTCTTTTTTTACTGTATCCATTGTTTTGATACTCCTTTAATATAATTTTTCTTATAGGTTACGCTTGTACTAACGCTACGCTTGAACTTTGCCTTTTGTTTTAAGGCTCAATTCTTCCTTTCCTGGCTTGATGGGGTGTTCGGTTCGCACGGTCTATGGTTCAAACGCACAGATTTCAAAATGAGAATTTCATTCAAATAATTGCTATCGCATCCTGTCAATTCGTTTTAATACGAAATAAGAGTTGATTCTTTTGTTGGTTCATTCTGAATGTTCTATACATTCTCCCTTAATAAGGTATGCTACCCGAAATTGAATTATCATAAAAAATTGTCGAACAACCATCAAACAGGAAAAAAGATGTAAAATCAGCACATAACACTTATATTTTAGTAACCTACAAATCAAACGGCAGAGAAAAATGTTCGAGCAAAGGTGTCGAACATCAATCGTTTTACATGTACAACGGAATTCACTATAATGACAGCAAGCCAAAAGAAAAGCAGACAGAGAAATCAATCTCTATCTGCATTTTACTATGTAATTGTCGAGTGCTTCACCCTGATTGTTTTGTATCGCCGAAGCGCTGATAGTGCACGATCTCGCGCTCGCGAAGGAATTTGATCGGGTCGCGTACGTCGGGATCGTCGGTCAGACGAAGAATGTTGTCGTAGGTCGTTCTCGCCTTTTGCTCGGCGGCAAGGTCCTCGTGAAGGTCGGTGAGCATATCGCCCTTGATGCCGACGTATTTCATATCAAAGGGCACACCCGACGCGGCAACGGGGTAAAGTCCTGTGGTGTGATCCACAAAATAGGTCGCAAAGGGACTTCCCTCGATCTCCTCGGGCGAAAGATTTCTTGTCAGCTGATAGAGAATAGCGGCAATCATTTCGAGATGCGCGAGCTCCTCAGTGCCGACGTCGGTCAGAATGCCCGTCACCTTGTCGTAGGGACAGGAATATCTCTGGTGCAGATAGCGCATCGAAGCGGCGAGCTCCCCGTCGGGGCCGCCGAGCTGACTGATGATGACCTGCGCCAACTGCGGATTGGGGTTTTTGATTTTGACGGGGTATTGCAATTTCTTTTCATAAAGCCACATAACGGTCTCTTCCTTTCTGATTCTCTCCCGACAGCATTTCGTTGGCGTCGGCTTCCCACGGCCACGGTCCCTTCGTCCAATCCCACGAATCGCGGCTTGCGTTCTCAAAGCTCGTCATCGGCATACGGCAATCCTCGCGAAGCGCTCGAAGAAGGGCGTCTCTCTCCTCGCAGAGCTTGTGATAATGCGAGAGCGCCTCACGCGAGTCGGGATAGGCGTCGAGATACAGCACGGTGTCTACGATCGAAAAATCGAGGCTTTGCAGTTTTCCGAGCAGAGCCTTACAGCGTGTCGAGGGAATGGCGGGGGGTTGGTTACAGCCGCATCCTCCGTTCTCGTGGGGAAGAGAGGGAGAGAGATTTGCCGTTGCGCGGCTGAATTTTCTGCGCTCAACCATGGAGAACACCTCCTCTTCGGCAACTTCCGCCGTCTGCGACGCTCTCTCCCATAAAGGGGAGATCGAGCTCGCGGAAGAGCGTACCCTGTCGCAGCGCGGTGTCACGGTCGTAAAGATGGCGGAATTCTTGCATGGGGGCGTAGACCATTCCGAGCGGGTGATCCCGAAGTCCCCAGGTGTGACGGGGGTCACAGGGGGATTGATTTCGGTTTTGGGAAAGCTCGCTTGGCGGAAGATCGGGCAGGGCGCGCTCCTCGGTGGCGCCTCTGAAGCCGTTCTGGTCAAGCATTTTTCGGAGCATATCCTCCCCTAAGCGATCTCTTGGTGTCAGAGTGTCGTTGTTGTCCATATACATCGTTGTCATCTACCTTTCTGATTTTGGGTAAGCATTCGAAGGCATTGCCTTCAAGAGCAGTATATGTTTTTTCGACCGAAAAGGTAAATGCTTTGTGCGACGGGGTCTGTATGTTGGGAAATAAAAAAACACGGACAATTTGTCCGTGTTTTCGCTTTTTAGTTATTTCTTGTCGCCAAAGGATTTCTGATACAGCTCAATGCAATCCGCAATGATCTTCTTCGCTTCGTCGGGTCCGAACAGCTCCTTGACTGCCGTTTGCTTGTTCTCAAGCTGCTTGTAGACCGAGAAAAAGTGCATAATTTCATCGAAAATATGGCTCGGAAGCTCGTCGATGGTGCGAATGTGGTTGTAGGTCGGGTCGGACGCAACGACCGCGATGATCTTGTCGTCCAGCGCACCGCCGTCGATCATTCGCATCACGCCGATCGGATAAACCTGCACGAGCGTCATCGGGTAGATCGGCTGATCGCAAAGAACGAGAACGTCGAGCGGGTCACCGTCGTCGGCATAGGTGCGCGGAATAAAGCCGTAATTCTCGGGGTAGTGCGTCGAGGTGTAGAGAAAACGGTCAAGACGAAGCATACCCGTGTGCTTATCCATTTCGTATTTGCAGCTGCTTCCCTTGGGAATTTCAATGACGGCGGTAAATCCGTCGGGGGTAATGCAGCTCGGTTCAATGTCGTGCCAAATATTCATAAAAACCTCTTTTCTGAAATTATTTCACGTATTCAAATTCAAAATCGTAGATCGAAACGGTCATACCGTCGGTACAGCCCTTCGATTCGAGCAGCTCAAAGACACCGCTGTTCTTGAGTACTCTCTGGAAGAAGTTGAGCGATTCGTAGTCGTCGAAGTTGATCTGTCCCATCAGATTGAAGAGCCACTCGCCCTCAACGAAGAAGGTGTCGTTCTCACGGCGGATGGTGGTATCCTTGCCACCGCCGACGTATGCGTCCTCAGGCGCGTATTCGCGCTCGTAAATGAGCATCGGGGGCAGATCGCGAAGCATTTCTGCCGCAAGACGGATCATCTCGTCAAGACCTTCTCCCGTTGCGGCAGAGACGTAAAGCAGCTCCCAGCCGTTCTTCTTGACGAATTTCTCAAATTTTTTCACGTCCACCACGTCGGGATCCAGCATATCCGACTTGTTGGCAACAATGATTTGCGGACGCGACGCAAGCTCCTCGCTGTAGCGCGCGAGCTCGGTATTGATCATCTGAATATCCTCAATGGGATCTCTGCCCTCAAAGCAGGAAATATCTACCACGTGAAGAAGCAGTCGGCAACGGTCAACGTGACGGAGAAATGCGTGACCAAGTCCCGCGCCGTCCGCCGCGCCCTCGATGAGTCCAGGGATATCCGCCGCAACGAAGCCGCCCTCGCCGCCCGTCTAAACGACTCCGAGGTTCGGAGAGAGGGTGGTGAAATGGTAGTCGGCAATCTTGGGCTTTGCCGCGCTGATGCGTGCCAAAATCGAGGATTTTCCAACGCTCGGGTAGCCAATCAGACCCACGTCGGCAAGCATTTTGAGCTCGAGAATGAGCTCCTTTTCCTCGCCCTTGGTGCCGCTCTTGGCAAACATCGGAATCTGACGCGTGGGGGTGGCAAAATGTCGGTTGCCCCAACCGCCGCGACCGCCGCGACAGCAAACGAAATCGGCGCCGTCGTCCTCGGTCATATCGTGAATGATTTTGCCCGTCTCGGCATCGCGGATCAGCGTTCCGGGGGGAACCATTACGAACAGGTTTTGCGCCGTCGCTCCGTGGAGCTTGCCGCCCTTGCCGTTTCCGCCGTTCTCGGCGATGAATTTGTGGCGGTAGCGGAAGGCGAGCAGGGTGTTCGTGCCCTCGTCGATGCGGAAAACAATGCTTCCGCCGTGACCGCCGTCGCCCCCGTCGGGACCGCCGTGCGAGACGTATTTTTCACGGTGAAACGCAACGGCACCGTTGCCGCCGTCACCAGCTTTGACGTAAATTTTTACGTTATCTACAAACATAGTTTCAAGTTACCTCGTGATATTTGTTTGATGAAAAACTTGGTAGGGGTCGGCGCCTTCGACGACCCGTCATACCCGAGTGCTAATCTTTACAAACGGGCTGTCGTGGGCGCCAGCCCCTACCGGATTGTGAGAAGCTTTTCGTTTGTGCTTATTCTTTCTCGCCCCTCATACGGACGATAATGCGGATCGGCGTACCCGAAAATCCAAAGGTCTGGCGCAGATAGTTTTCAAGGTAACGCTGATAGGAGAAGTGGAAGAGCTCGACGTCGTTGCAGAAGAAGACGAAGGTGGGGGGCGCGACCGAGATCTGCGTCATATAGTAGATTTTCAGGCGCTTGCCCTTGTCGGAGGGCGGCTGAACCTTCATCGTTGCTTCGGCAAGAAGCTCGTTGAGCATACCCTTTGCAATACGGGTGTTGGTTTGATTGTGGACGTATTTGATGTGCTCGAAGAGGGTGCCGACGCGCTGTCCCGTCATTGCCGAAACGTAAACGATGGGCGCGTAGGGCATATAGGCGAGCGCGGTACGAATGCTTTCGTTGAAGCGGTTGACCGTGTTCGTGTCCTTTTCGATCGAATCCCACTTGTTGACGACGATGATCGACGCCTTGCCCGCCTCGTGAGCGATGCCCGCGATCTTTTCGTCCTGCTCGGTAATGCCCGTCGCCGCGTCGATCATAATCAGACAGACGTCAGCACGCTCGACCGCCATGTGTGCGCGGAGAACGCTGTATTTTTCGATCTTGTCGTTGACCTTCGACTGACGGCGAATGCCTGCGGTATCGATAAAGGTGAACTTGCCGTGCTCGTTTTCGAGCTGGGTGTCCACCGCGTCGCGCGTGGTTCCCGCAATGTTCGAAACGATCAGACGGTTCTGACCGATGATTTTATTGATGATCGAGGATTTGCCCGCGTTCGGTTTTCCAATGACGGCAACCTTAATGCCCTCGTCCTCTTCTTCTTCCTCGGTATCGGCGGGGAGCACGTTCAGCACAGCGTCGAGAAGATCGCCCGTACCGCTTCCGTGTACCGACGAAACGGCGATCGGCTCGATCTCAAAGCCGAGCTCGTAGAATTCGTAAAATTCAAAGGGGAGCGCACCGACGCTGTCAACCTTGTTGATGCAGGGAACAATCGGCTTGCCGCTCTTTTTGAGCATAATCGCAATGTCGCGGTCGTCGGCGGTCAGACCCGTGCGGACGTCGCACATAAAGACGATGACGTCAGCCGATTCAATCGCGATCTCTGCCTGAAAGCGCATCTGCTTTAAGATAATATCGTCGGTTTTGGGCTCAATTCCGCCCGTGTCGATGACGATGAGGTGCTTGCCGCACCATTCGGTTTCTCCGTAAATACGGTCGCGCGTGACGCCTGGGATATCCTCGACGATCGAACGGCGCTCACCGATGAGTTTATTACAGAGCGTGCTCTTGCCGACGTTCGGTCTGCCGACAATCGCGATCACGGGTTTTGCCATAGTGGTACCTTCTTTCTATAGAGTTTTGGGAAAATTTATGATGGTAGGGGTCGGCGCCCTCGACGACCCGTGCCATAC
>JAGBSP010000035.1 GCA_017631855.1 Clostridia bacterium
AGGGCGGCTACACGCTCGACGAGCTCAACGCCCGTCTGTACGAAATCCCCAAGGAGGTTTACGGCACCGAGATGTCCGACAAGGAGCTCAAGACGGTGCAGGGCGCCTTCTTCAAGAACGTCTATAAGCTTCTGATCGACAAGGAGAGAGGTCCTCGTCTGTATCTCTTCCTCTTTGCCATCGAGCCCGAGCGCTACGTTGGACTTCTTGATTTCTCGTATCCCGAGACCGAAGAGGAAAAGGCGGCGAATGCTCCCGCTGAGGAGGCTTGCTGTAAAGAGGTTGCTGCGGTTGAAGAAAATCGCGAGCCCGATCCCGTCGAGCCCGTCAAGGAGCAGGTCACGATCGACGAATTCTCGAAGATCGACCTTCGTGTTTGCAAGGTTCTCAAGGCAGAGGGCGTCCGCAAGTCGCACTCCTGTCTGAAGCTGACGCTCGACGACGGTATCGGCGAGAGAGTGATTATGTCCTCGATTAAGGAAGAATACTCCCCCGAGGATCTCATTGGCAAGAAGATTATCGTCGTTGCCAACCTCAAGCCCAACCGTATCTGCAACGTCACCTCGCAGGGTATGCTTCTTGCGGGTACGAACAATGCCTGCGGCTGCAAGGTCATCTTCGTAGATGACGCCGTTCCCACGGGTACGCAGATCAAGTAAGGAGACTTGCTATGATAAAAACACTGGGACTCCAGCTTTATACCGTCCGCGATTATATCAAGGATCCCGAATTTGCCGACCTGACCTTCAAAAAGCTCCGCGAGCTTGGTTACACCGAGGTACAGACGGCGGGCACCGACTTTGACGAGCTTCTCTTTGGAGAGCTTCTCAAAAAGAACGGACTTTCGGTGGTCGGAACGCACATCTCCTTCCGCAAGGTCAAGGACGAGAAGGAGCAGATGCTTGAGCTTCACAAGGCGTGGGGAACGACCAATATCGGTATTGGCAGTATGCCCTCCGAGGCTCGCAAGGATCTTTCCTCTCTGAAGGAATTTATCGCAGACTTCAACCGCGCGGCGGAATTTTACGCAAAGCACGGACTGAAGCTGACCTATCATCACCACAACTTTGAATTTCTCCGCATCGACGGAACCAAGACGATGATGGATCTGTTCTGCGAGGAATTTGATCCCGCCACGACCTCGTTCGTGCTTGACACCTGCTGGATTACGGCAGGCGGCGGAGAGGTTGTTGATTGGATGGAGCGCCTCGCGGGACGCATCGATATTCTTCACCTCAAGGACACCTACCTCAAGGAGGTGGAGCCCAAGAGATACGAGCACAAGATCTGCGAGGTCGGACAGGGCTCGGTGGCTTGGGACAAGGTCATCGCTGCGGCGGAGGAGATCGGCGTGAAGCATTACGTGGTCGAGCAGGACAACGGCTTTACGAAAACGCCCTTCGAGAGCCTTCGAATGAGCGCTGAGTTTTTGAAGAAATACAGATAATCAAAAAACACGGAAACGCAAATTGCGTTTCCGTGTTTTTTATTTCAGTAAGGCAAGCCGTTCTACAATATTCGCAAAACGGGGATCATCGTGAAGCGCGCCGTAAACAGGACGCTTTAGGCGTTCGACGTAGCTCTCCCCCGTGATCTTTTTTTCTTGATCGTGTCCTGCGGGGAGAGTGTAGTGAATATCTCTCACAAAGAGAGAGGTGTGGTCAATACTCGAAAAAGCAAAGAATTTCTCAAAATGAGAGCACATCGCATCAAGCTCCTCGAAGGCTTGCTCTATCTTACCCATCTTTGTTGAAAACAACGCCATTCGCTCGCAAATCCGAGCCAAGCGCGCCTCCCAAAAGCCAAAATCACCATCGTCAAACACCAAATAAAACAGATCGTAAATCATCCGTTCCATCTTATGCTTTTCCTCGTCGGTATAATTTGCTTCGGGGGTCGAGATCAGACGCTCTCCAAACTTGCGCGCCTTTTCACACAAATCCCAAAAATACTGTCTGCAATGCTGTACGAGCACCTCTCCCTTCAGTACCGAGATCAAAAGATCGCATTGCGTTGGTACCATGGAGGCGTAAGCGACCGCTTGCTCGTAATCTCCCAGCGCATCGTGTGTCAGCGAGAGAATTTGAAGCGCTCGAACCCGCTGCTCCAGATCCCCTTTTTCCAACAGCTTTTGCGCAAGATGAACAATTTCTTTTCCGTTCTTCTCCACGTCCTCTTCATAAAGAGTAAACGACAGATTCTGAAGCACGATAGCTTCATTGGGATAGCGAGCATAGGCACGTCGGCAAAGTGCAAGCCGCTCCTTGAGATCCGCATCCGCAGAAAGGCTTTGAACTTGCTCTGCAAACTTTGCCAGCTCTTCCCCTCTTCGAACCTCTTCACATCCCAGCAGATCGTCCACGGTGGTATCATAGAAGGATGCAATTCTCGGCAGAAAGGCAATATCGGGCATACCGTCTCCTCGCTCCCACTTAGAAACCGCTTGCGCGGAGATCATCAAATGAGCGGCAAGCTCTTCTTGGGTATTTCCCTTTTCACTCCGAAGCCGTTTGAGTGATTGAGCAATGGTAATCTCCATAACATCTCCTTGCTTTTACTATCTCTGATCCTTTAGCTTTTCGGCGCTACCTTCGGGCGGTTCTGTTCGTTCATCGTAACGATACCGATTATACAGCGAAAAGATCTCTATCTCGTTTTCACTGTTCCCCTCAAAGGTCTTGATCTCTTCGGGGGTATGGCTTGCCCGAATCCACGCGCCACGGCGAAGGCGTCCGCTCACCGTTTGCCGATAGAGATATTTCATTTTTTGGCGTTCGGTTTTCAGTTGCCTCCAGCGAGGCTGCTTTTTTCGTTTTTCGGGCGATTTTTCGGTTTCTTCAAAACGAAACTGAATTTTTGTTTCGCCCAAAAGAACATTTCTTTTTTTGCGAATGCTCCGCTTTGCCATCCAAAGAGAAAACCTCCTTGCTATGGCAGAAAATACCCTTTGTATTCCAACGGCAATCGCACTTTTCCACTTTGTTTGATACAGCCGCCAAAGCACAAAAAACAGCAACGCAATATTGAGTGTCAGCGCTCCGCCAAAAAGAAACGAAAGCTCCCTTGACACCGGAAACAAATACAGCAGTCCCGCCACCGTACTAAGAAGAAAGATTAGGATAATTTCATATCGAAATTTATATAGCGTCTTCATACGGACCCCTAGTTTCCAACATAATAATATGTATCGCATATCCAAACTGCTCAGCTTGATTGATCACCTTTGCCAACTCATCATCTACGCTTGCGGTGATTAAAAAGAGATCGGTCATATGGTCGAGCGTCGGCAGAATCCTTTGAAGGAGTGCTGTGACGGAATAATCCCTTTTTGAATACCACGTGATCTCCGCAAAAGCTTCCAAAATTCTTTTCGTATGCCTCTCTCCACTTCCGCACGGAATATCAATATATTGCGATGATCCTTGCGCACAATTCGACGAAAATCCTACGTTGGCGCCGTGTTTGACAGCTTCGCAAAAAAGAAAGCAGGCATAGCGGAGTCCCAGCTCCACTCTCTCTTCATCGTGAAGTCTTGCCTGTGAAACCGCGCTGACGTCCAAGAGAATCATAGAGTCTAAATTCTGTGAGGAATCGTAGCGATTGCACATCAACTGACGGATGCCACCCGCAAGAAAGCGTGCCGAAACTTTAAAATTGACCGATCGCATCGGCGCGCCAAAATAATACGGAGCAATGCCCGAAACAAAGAAGGGATCTTCGATATATTTTTTCTTGGCAAGGGTATCCGCCGTATCGTTCAGCTTTGGGGAAATTGACAGTCCCGTGTTGTAAATATTGGGATATGCGTAAAAATCAAGCTCGTCCGAAAATTCAAAGTCACAGCTCCGATAGGTCACCGTGGCGGTATTGAATCGATAATGATCTCTGCGGTCTGCTACGATCACGTGCTTTTTGGATACCGTGGAATAGGGTGGAATCCAAAAAATACTCGTCACCTTTGTCATTTCAGAGCATTTCAATCCGTCCACGGTCAGTCCTGCGGGGACAAAAAACTCCACGGAAATCGAAAATAGCGGAAACCAAACGGAATTTCTGACGATTTCGGTCATTTCGATCGTCTCGCCCACAAAAATTCCGTCGATAGAAAAGGAACGAGCATATCGCATTTGTGCCAACGCCCATTGTTTTCCCCTTCGATACACCAAAAGAAGCAATCCCCCTAGGCAAAGCACGCCAAGCGCACACCAAAACCAAGGCGACAAGAGAATTTCGAGTAAAAATTCAAAAAAAGACGACATCACAGGCGTCCCTCATCGAGAGGCAAAATCAATTTCTTCGCTGGGAACGGGCGTTCTATCCAACACTGAAGAAATAAGTTCCCGGCCCAGCTCTCCCTTGTGGAAGAATTGATTTTGGAATACAATACGATGCGCCAGCACGGGGATTGCCGCAGCCTTGATATCATCGGGCAATACGTAATCTCTGCCCGAAATGGCGGCGTGTGCCCTTGCCACGCGAACCAACGCAATCATTGCTCTGGGGCTGGCACCGAGTAGCACATCCTTCTCCCGTCGGGTCGCCTCGCAAATCGAAGCTGCATATACCAAAAGATCTCTATGAACGTACACGGAGCGCACTTCTTCTTTGGCTTGTCTGATATCCTCCGAGCTCACAGCCGAAGTCTCCGCTTCGCCCCGCTCAGTCACCAGCATTCGAGAAAGGATCTCCACATTTTCCGAATGAGTGGGATATCCCATGGATGTTTTGATCAAAAAACGGTCGAGCTGTGCCTCGGGAAGCGCAAATGTTCCTTTGGTTTCTACGGGGTTTTGCGTTGCGATTACCATAAAGGGCTCGTCCAACCGATAGGTCACACCGTCAACCGAAACCTGACGCTCTTCCATACATTCCAGAAGTCCCGACTGCGTTTTCGGCATCGCGCGATTGATCTCGTCCACCAAAAGAACGTTTGTAAACACGGGACCGCGAACAAAGCGGAATTCCGAACACTTCATATCAAAGAAGTTCACTCCCACAAGGTCGGAAGAAAGCATATCGGGAACACACTGTACGCGTTTAAAATCCAACGAAAGCGCCCTCGCGAACGTCTTTGCCAATACGGTCTTGCCCGTTCCCGGGACGTCATCGAGCAGCATATGTCCATCACACAGAAGCGCGATCACGGCGAGCTCGATGACGTGCTCCTTTCCCACGATGACGGTGCCTACCCTTTCTTTGATTGTTTTACACAGATATTCCACTGCACGCATTGTTTTTTCCTCTCTTAATTCCTCAAAAATATTTTTCAATTCCATTATATCATATATTTTTCACTTTTACAACAAACGTTCCGTTTATTTTTGATTGAAAATATCAACGATCCGTAGGGTTATACCGTCAAAAAAGCGCACCTATTGAGAAAAATAGGTGCGCAAAATTGGTTTATATTTGATAGGTGCGATACTCTCCTCCAAAGAGGTCGCAGAAGGTAAAGACGCCGTTTTCGTACGTAAGGTAGCTCTTGGGCGAGTTTTCCTTCGGGATGGAAGTCGAGCCCGGGTTGAGATAGAGATTATTTTCTCCGAATTTCTCTGCCGCGGGGACGTGAGTATGTCCGTGGAGCAGGATCTCTCCCGCTTTGAGCGAGGGGAGATGTTTCAGGTTATGCGTATGTCCGTGCGTGGCGAAGATCGAAAGACCGTCAACCGACAGATAGGCATAGTCGGCAAGAATGGGAAATTCGAGCACCATCTGGTCGACCTCGGTATCGCAGTTTCCGCGGACGCACAGAAGCTCGTTCTTCATTTCATTGAGCAGTGCGATGACCTTTTTCGGCGCATATCCTGCGGGCAGGTCGTTGCGCGGTCCGTGGTACAGAAGATCTCCCAAAAGGATCAATCGCTCTGCCCCCGACGCCGCATAGCGCTCGGCAAGTGCTTTGGCACAATCGTAGTCGCCGTGAATATCCGACGCGATCATCCATTTCGTAGGTTTCGTATTCATCATCGAATTGCCCCCTCTCCGCGAACAAGATATTTTTCGGTCGTCAGCGCCGAGAGTCCCATCGGTCCGCGGACGTGCAGCTTTTGCGTGGAAATTCCGATCTCCGCGCCAAATCCAAACTCGCCTCCGTCGGTAAATCGGGTGGACGCGTTGACGTAGACCGCCGCCGAGTTGATCTCGCGAAGGAAGCGATCGGCATGTCCTTCGTTGCTCGTGACGATTGCCTCGCTGTGTCCCGTACTGTATTTATTGATATGCGCAATCGCATCGGACAGGGTATCCACCACCTTGATCGCTACGATATAGTCGTTATATTCGGTAAAGTAATCCTCTTCGGTCGCCTCGTTTGCCGTGGGAATCAGAACTTTGGTGCGCGGACAGCCGCGGATTTCTACGTCAAATTTGCCCAGCGCCTCAGAAAGCTTTGGCAAAAACTTTGCCGCCACTCCTGCGTGCACGAGAATCGTTTCAATCGCATTGCAGACCGAGGGACGAGAGCACTTGGCGTTCACCGCGATCGAGAGTGCCATATCAATATCGGCGCTGTCGTCCACGTACAAGTGACAGTTACCCGCTCCCGTTTCGATGACGGGGACTGTAGCGTTTTCGACCACGCTCTTGATCAGTCCCTTGCCGCCGCGCGGAATGAGCACGTCGACCCAGCCTCGCATCGTCATTAAGATCTGCGCGCTCTCACGCTCGGTTGATTCGACAAGCTCGACCGCGTGCGTGTCCAAGCCGCAATCTCCAAGCGCTTTCTTGATCACCGCGACGATCGCCATATTGGTATGGATCGCCTCTTTGCCGCCGCGCAGAATGACGGCATTTCCCGTTTTCAGACAGAGGGCTGCCGAATCGACCGTCACGTTCGGTCTTGCCTCATAGATCATTGCAACGACGCCGAGCGGCACGCGGACACGGGAAATTTTAAGACCCGAGGGACGCGTCCAGCTCTCTCCCTTTCCAATGGGATCCTCGAGGCCCACAAGGCTTCGAAGCGCCTGACAGATACCGAGAATCCGTGTAGGGGTGATGGTCAATCGGTCAAGCATTGCCTTCGACACGCCGTTTTCCTCGGCGTGCGCCAAATCTTCTTTATTTGCTTCCACCAGTGCGGCGGTTTCTTGCTCCAGAAGCTCCGCGATCCGCACAAGCAGGGCGTTTTTCTGCTCGGTCGTAGCAAGCGCCATTTTTGCCGCGGCAACCTTCGCGTTTTGACACAGTATTTCAATTTCTTCGCGCAATTCCATTTTGATTACTCCGTTTCTTTTCGGTAAGCTTTTTCAATTTCAAGGACGTAGAAGCGATGATAGTCCTCTGCCGCATAGTGGGAAAGCAGTGCCGTATCAAGGAAGCACGCCTTGTTCAGATCGTCGGCATACAGCTTTCGGCAAAGAAGCACCGTGTCGGCTTCCCGAATGACGGGCACTCCGTCGATCTCGACCGACGAAAGTCCCGCCTCGGCGAGCTTGTCGGTGTCGCGTCCGCTCTTGCTTCCGCAAAGGCGAAGCGCGCTTCGGTAGTCCTCGGTGAGAAAGGCGATCGAAAGCCGCTCCTCCGCTTCCATCAGCCCGTAGGTATGCCGTTGCGGTCGGACGAAGCAGATACAGATATTTTTGCCCCAAAGCACGCCGAGCGAGCCCCAGCTGGCGGTCATCGCATTGACTCGGTGATTTTTTTCGTCGCGCGCCGTGATCAGCATCCATTCCTTTCCGATCTTCTGCATCGCATTTTCAAGCATCATGGGAGAAATCTCCCGAAAACCGTAGCGTTCCATCGCAATCTCCTTGTGAGTTTCTTGGTATTTTCCACCATACATTATATCAAAAAAATTCTCCCCCGTCAATCGTTTTCGGGGGAGAAAAACGCGCTTTGAAAATTTTTTCTTTTGCAGAGAGAATTTTTTACCAAAAAAGGTCGACAAGGAAAGAATTTAGGTGTATAATAAATTCAAGCTTTTAGAAACTCTTAGTAAGAAGGTATCCGATATGCAACGAAATATGAAATTCATCCGCAAGCTGCCGATCCCGATGGACGTCAAGGCGCAATATCCTCTGAAGGCTGAATATGCCGAAAAGAAGCTTCTGCGCGACCGCGAAATTGCCGACGTCTTCTGCGGCAAGGACGACCGCTTGCTTCTCATCATCGGTCCCTGCTCTGCTGACCGCGAGGACGCGGTTCTGGATTATATTACTCGCTTGGCAAAATTGCAGGAAAGAGTCTCCGACAAGATTCTGATCATTCCCCGCATTTACAGCAACAAGCCCCGCACCACGGGGGATGGCTACAAGGGCATGGTTCACCAGCCGAATCCCGAAGCCGCTGAGGATATGCTGGAGGGCATCGTTGCCATTCGCCGTCTGCACACCCGAGTCATTGAGGCAACCGGACTCTTCTGCGCCGATGAAATGCTTTATCCCGAAAACCACCGTTATCTTTCCGACCTACTTTCCTACGTTGCCATCGGCGCGCGCTCGGTGGAAAATCAGCAGCATCGTCTGACCGCTAGCGGCATTGATATCCCCGTGGGAATGAAAAATCCGACCAGCGGTGATCTTTCGGTTATGCTCAATTCGATCACGGCGGCGCAACACTCGCACACCTTCCTTTACCGCGGTTGGGAGTGCGTTTCCACGGGAAATCCGCTCGCTCACGCCATTCTGCGCGGCGGCGTTGATCAGCGCGGAGAACCTCTGCCCAACTACCATTTTGAGGATCTTGAGCGACTCTATCTTGAATATTCCGCAAGAAAGCTTGAAAATATGGCGGTCATCATTGACGCCAACCACGCAAATTCGGGCAAAAAATACGGTGAGCAGCCGAGCATCTGCAAGGAGGTTCTCAACTCCTGCCGCCACTCCGCCGAGATCCGAAGCTACGTCAAGGGCTTTATGATCGAAAGCTATCTCGAGGACGGTGCGCAAAAGATTGAGGAGCATATTTACGGAAAATCAATTACCGACCCCTGCCTTGGTTGGGAGAAGACCGAGCGCCTCGTTTTGGATCTTGCCGATCTATTATAAAAAAAGAAACGGACATTGTCCGTTTCTTTTTATTAAACTCGACAAATGATATAGAGGATCACACCAAGCGAGTGGCAGATACTGCCGAGCAGGGTCATAATATGGAAGATGGAATGAAAATACCGCTTGGTCTTTCCGAGCTTATAAAAGATGACGCCAAAGGTATAGAAGAGTCCACCGCCGAGCACGAGCGCAAAGCCGCCAAAGCTGAGCGCCTCGATTGCAACCTTCAGACTGAAGATGACCGACCATCCCATTGCGATATAGCAGATCATACTGAACACCTTGTATTTGGAAAGGTCGATCGCCGTCAGCGTGACGGCAAGCGCGGTCAGCCCCCACAGAACGCCGAAGGTGACCCAACCCGCCCACGGATTAATGGGCGCCATTCCGCAAATCAGAATCGGCGTATAGGTGCCCGCAATGAGAAAATAGATGGTACAGTGGTCGATAATCTGAAAGACCTTTTTTGCCATATTGACGTGAAGTCCGTGATAGACGCTCGACATGGTATAGAGAATAATCATCGACGCGCCGAACACCGTGCCGCAAAGCACACCCGAAAGGCTTCCTCGGATTGCCGAGATCACCACGCACAGAACGAGCGTGGCAATTCCCACCGCGCCGCCAACAATGTGCGTAACCATATTAAAAATCTCTTCCCCTTTGGTATAGTCGGGCAGGATGCGATCTCTTAAACAAATTCTCTTTTTCGACATTTCTATCTCCTCACAACGTGGTATTGATAACTATATTTTATGGTTATTATACACCATTTATGCAGAAATGTCAAGAGTTTTTTCAAAAAAACAACAACCTCCCTCGTGAAGCTTCACGAGGGAGGTTTTGATGCGTTAAGAAATCACATTTTTCAGCGCGTTCGTCAATGCCGTGGTGTAGCCTGCGTGATCCTCGATCGAGGGGTGTCCCCACGAGGGCGCTCCGCCCGCCACCGTTGAAGCAGCAAGCTCCAGCGTATAGATCTTCGCCGTCGAATGGCTTGCCTGATAGCTTGCGATCGCATTTTGAATCTGCGTGGAATATGCGTCATTCATCGCACCCCACAGACAGTAAACGATACAATCATCGCCATTCTTGGCAAACACGCGCTCAAGAAGACGAAGGTAACCTGCTTCAAACTCTGCCGAATCCGCATGATTTCCGCGATCGTTCGTGCCGAGGTTGATCACAACGATATCCGCCTGACGCGCGAATCCGTATTCGGTTTCCGAACGGCTCGGGCTTGCTTTGAGGTAGTCCTTATCAAAGTTGAGATCGGTGCCGTAGATAACGCCACGTCCCGACAGACCCATAATCGAGTAGTCGGCATTCAGCGCGTCAGCAACAAGATAAGGATATGCGAGCGTACCGTCCTGCGAAGCGTATCCGCCGTCGTGGCTACCGACGACGCCCCAACCGCAGGAAATACTGTCACCAAGGAACTCAATGTAGAGTTCTTTGTCAGCCGTCGCACTGATGCTGCCGCAGACCTCAATCTTGCGAAGCTCTGCCTGCGCGAGTGTATATCCCGTTGCTTTCACCAATCGAACGGTGTGCGTTCCCACGGGAACCTTTTGAAGCACGATCGTGCTCTCTCCATTTACCGTATAGTAATCCGACGTACCGTTCTTCCAGAGCGTTCCATCAACGTACGCCTTAAAATAACAAGGTGCGTTCGAGCTTGCCGTCACGGTAATGTTGGAGAGTTCGGTAATATTTGCAGAAAATTCAATTCCCGAACAGGTCCAATCGGTATAGACGACCTGATTGTCGGAAAGATGTCTGACTCCAAGGATTTTGGCGCCCTTAGCTGCGTCCGTCATCTAACCCATCGGTACGCCTTCACCCCATCCCATCGAAGAACCGGGCGTAGGCACGTAAATGCTTTTGAGTTGAATGTCCGCAAAGATGGGATAATGGTCGGAAGACAGAAAAACTTCTCTGGTATTATATATTTGACGAAGCTGTACTACGGTTGCGTCACCTTCAGTCATAAAGATATTATCAATTCCCGTCGTTTCATAGTTACCCGTCAAAGCCTTGGTATCAGCAAGTGTCGTACCGTTCGTGAGCGTTTCGAAAACTTTCTTGTAATCCTTTTCGTCTTTGGTGGGATTCGCATTATAGTCACCCGTGATCATAATCGGAATATCCGGATATGCTGCTTCGAGTGCCTGAATCTCGGCATTTACTTCCGTATAGAAAGGAATTCTTGCATTCAAGTGTACCTGTCCCTTCTCATCTGGATTACTATGCGGAGAATGAATGTTCATCACAATCACCTGATATTGAGGATTTGCGAGATTTTCGAAGCGTGCCCACTGCCAACGGTGCATCGTACAATCAGTTCCACAAACATGCTTTGTCATAATATCACTTTCAACAACCTTCCACTGATCAGCGTTGTACATGATCGGTGTAAAGTGAGACTCTCCATTCAACTTAGCCGAAAAATCAACGTATTCGTAAGCAGAATTCATATAGGTTTTCAGCACCGACTGCATCGTCTTGACACCGTCGAAGCAATCCACACTGTTCACCTGCGTCGAATTGGCAACCTCCTGCAAACCGATAAAATCAGGCTGATAGAAGTTGAAGGTCTTTGCCATCGATGCCAATCTTTCCTCGTGGGTAAACTTTATTGTTACTTTTTGGGAAACCCCATTGACTTTTTTATCAACCACAAGCGAGGCAGACGGCTGTGCTGTAGCCGAATTATCCGCAACAAGAATGTTACTCGACATCACGCGGACGGTAGGAGAAAGAACCAGCTTCTTTGCTTCAAAGGATTCTTTTTCCTTGACGTACTGACCGTTGGCATCATAGGTAACCGAAACGGTTTCTGCCGTCATCGTCAGTCCCGATGCGGTGGTATACGAGGGCGTAAAGTCAAAGACATAGGTGTTGCCGCCGGGAATCTCGCCGATGGTGAGTGCGAGGAACTTCTCGGCACCGAATTCGTTGGAATCCTTGCGCTCGATGACCTTGCCATTCACATCGTAAACACTGAGTGCATCATACAGCGAGCAAGCCTTTTCATACTTCTTAAACGCCTTGCCCGTGTAAGAATCGCGAACGACCACGGTCATACTTGCCGAAGCAACGTCCGCAACGTGAGAAACACCGATAAAGCGGATCGCGTATTGATCTTTTGCCGTCAAAACCGCGTTCTCGTCAACGTTATCCTGAACGCCCCAAGCGGTAATCTGTCCACCAACGCGCTGGATAAAGCCGTTTTGCTTGATGACCATCGCATCTGCCGCATCTTCCGATACGGTCAGTACCGAGCCGTCATCGCCAATCGCATTGGTATACGCCCAAACGCCATCAAACAATTCCGCATTTTCCGTAACCGAGGATTGATTCTTTCCATTCAGTACAATCCAAGCATCATCGGTATTTTGCTTGGGAATTACGTGTCCAATCATATTTGAACCAGACAACGTCGTAACCGTATTATTGACGTTAATTGCCGACATTGTCTGACAAGAACTCATACCGAGAATCAAGCCTGCACTCTTCTTTGCATCCGTTTCCGTGAGAGATTGCTTGGGGAATGTCGGATTCACCAAACAGTGTTCAACATTGACGGTTGCATTTCCGTATGCCATCGAACCAATAACACCACCGACACCCAAAGGATCATTCGACGTCGTATTGGTATTTTGCACCGTTCCATCAATCACACAATTGTTGATATTCAGTTCACCGTCAAACGCCTTAAAGTCGTCGGCTTCTTTTTTGAATACACCAAATGCGCCAACAATACCGCCAACGCCTCGACCTGCGCTACCCGTAGCAGAAGTCACAGTACCCGACATTTGACAGTTTTCGATATTAATGGTACCCGCCGTGTAAGGATCTACAGGGTTATCCAGCTGAGCGTCTCTGTTACCTCTTTCATAGATCGTTCCAATGATACCACCAGCAGGACCGTTATCTCTGGTGACCGTACCCATCATATTGACGTTCTTGATGAGAAGCTGGGTATCCTTGACAGCTTCAACGGTACCTACAACACCACCTGCAGAATGCCAGCCGACCGTAATTCTAGTACGCGTATTGTGTACCGTTGCCGACACGTTGATATTCTCCAAGGTAATGCCGAGACCGTTTGCAAACGAAACAACTCCGGCAACACCGCCAACGTTGTAAGCATTCGAGGTAATACTACCTGCGACCGTAACGTCGGTAATCGTGCCCGCGTCCATACGGTTGACAATCATACCGGCAACTACCTGCCAGCCGTTTGTTCCGTCAGTATGGTACGTATTGTATTCTACCGTACCGTCGACCGTAAGGTTCTTAATCACCGAGCCCGTGTTCGTCACGTTAGCGATAACGGCACCCGTTGTGGTCTTGAAGTTGCTGAGGGTATTGCCTTGACCATCAAACGTACCCGAGAAATTGTTTGCAAAGAGCGTAGGAATGGTTGCTCCTTTAAAATCAATGTCATTTTCAAGCTTGATGGTCTTGCCTGCAAAGCTTGACGCCATGTCGTTATTCGCCGCAGAGTAAGTCGCGATGTCTTTCCAGTCACTCAAGCTTGTGATCACGAATTCGCTCTTGGAATAATCCAATCCACTCGTCGTAAAGACTGCAAACGGGATCATTGACGTGATCATGATCACAACCAACGCAAGCGAAAGCGCTTTTTTGGTCCAATGTTTCATAGAAATATCTTCCTTTCAAAAAAAATTTCAACTGTAAAAATTTTATAAAATTGCACAAAAAATGCAATTTATAAATAGACTATTTTAGTATATCAAATAACTCTCCAATTGTCAATATCCTTTTTCCACAAAACGACCCCCTTTCTTTCGGTGAAAATCACCTTTGCGTAGCAGAAATCTCCAAGGGCGGTTCTGTGTCTCGATTTGTTTGGTGCACCTCCGAAAGTTTTCGCTTCGTTCAAAAATGACACGGCAGGCAGGGCGAAGAAAAGCGGCAGTCTGCCGAAGCAGACTGCCGCTGTGACGTTATTGTTTTTGTCCGTCGTTCCAATCCGTCGACGTACCGGGGGTACGATTCAGTTCCAAACGAATGTCCGCAAAGACACTCGGGTGGTCGGTTGCTCTGGTAGTTCCCGATTTATTTGAGATCATACGAAGCTGTTCTACCGTTGCGAGATTGCTCGATACGAAGACGTGGTCAAGATCGGTCCAAGCACCATCCACGTTCGATGCCATATGAATACTGTTCTTCATCTGCGTTCCCTCAATCAAGGTCTGCGTCAGATAGGTGTTGTCGGATTGCACGTTGTAGTCACCCGTGATCATAATCGGCACGTTCCGCTTTTCCAAATCTTTCAATTCTCTGTTGAGATCATGGAAGAATTCGTAATACATATCCGTGCCAGCTGTTTTACTACAGTCAGAGGTATGGCCGTGGATATTCACGACGATCACTTGGTAGCCATTCTCAAGATGTTCAAACATCGCCCACTGCCAACGGTGCATACCATCAACTTTAGTGGTATCGGTCGCAATTTCCTGATCAATCACTTTCCATTTTTTAGCATTGTACATAATGGGATTGAAGGGAGAAATTCCAGTCGAAACACCGTCAAAGACAACGTACTCGTAATCTTCACCCATTTCGTCCAAAAGCACCCGCTGCATTGTGGTATGATCCTTAAAATAATACGTCGTGTCATTATGAATTGTAGGCGATCCGTTTACTTCTTGCAAGCCAATAAAGTCAGGCTGGTATGCTTTATACATATTTGCCATTTCTTTAATACGTGTCTTTCCGTCCCATCCCGTGCCCACTTTTTTATTGATACGGCCAAGAGTTTCACCAACCTGGTCATCACGGAAGTACCGATGGTAGTTCAAACCACCCTTATAGATATTCGTATCATCATATCCCTTGTCCATAGTCGCATCATATGTTTCACCCGTTCCATTGTGAGTATTATCCTGGTTATAGGTTCTGGGATCTTCCGTGACAATATTGCTCGAAATAATACGAATCGTGGGAGCGGTCACCAACGGATTTACGTCGAAGGAATTCTTCGTCTCATCGTACTGATTATTTTCGTTGTATCGAATGGAAACGGTCTCACCCGTCACCGTCAGACCCGAAGCATTGACGTAGGAAGGAGTAAAATCAAAGGTGTATGCCTTTCCTGCGGGAATCTCACCAATGGTCAGAGCAAGGAATTTCTTTGCGCCGAACTCGGTTGCCATCTTGGATTCCATTTTGACACCGTTGACGTACGTGCTGAGCGCATCATAAATTTTACACTCTTTCTCAAATCTCTTAAACGCCTTGCCCGTGCTTGCATCACGAACAACAACCGTCATTTTTGCCGAACGCATATCGTCAACCAACGCCGTCGCGATAAAGCGGATTGCATACTGATTATCCTGTACAACGCTATTCTGTATGCCAAATCCTGCTACCTGACCGCCGATGCGCTTGATGAAGCCGTCTTCCGACTTGATGATCATATCATCAGCTTTCTCTGCGGTAACGGTCACGACCGACGAATCGGTCACCGATGCGGAGTAGGTCCAGGGATAGGTACCGTACATATAATACGCCTTGTCTTCCTCCAGGAAATTGCAGATCATCGGAACAGAATCCGAAAGGTTTTTATCGTTCAGAACGAGCCAAGCGCCCGTCATATGGTCTCCGCCGCCGGCTTTTGCAATAATACTGCCGATGAGAGCAAACTCCTCTGCCGTCGTTACGGTGTTGTTGATGTTGAGTGCCGACATCGTCTGACAGCCGCTACCGCCCATAATCAGACCTGCGCCTTTACCCTTTTCCAACGTCATTTCGTTCGTCGGGAAGGTCGCCGTCACGAGACAGTGCTCGACGTTAACGGTTGCGTGGCTATAGGACATCGCACCAAGGATACCGCCAACCGAAATCGGATGCGTTGCACCCGAGGTATTCTTGATCTCACCGCCGATCGCGCAGTTATTGATATTCAGTTCTCCATCAAAGGAGAAATTATCGCCGAAATAGCGCGTAAAACCGCCAAACGTACCAACGACACCGCCCGCACCGATCAACTCGGTAGCAATATCGGTCGAAATATCCATCAAGCTATTACAATTGGCAATCGTTACCGTTCCGCCCGTGTAAAGCTCTTTTGCGGTAATATTTTGTATGTAGGAATTGTCGTTACCTGCGTATGCGTTACCGTTATAGGAAGTCTTCGTATAATTGTCTATCGTTGCCTTACAACCACACGGGCCATAAGATACCTCTGTTTCCTCTTCTTTCTGGACGGTGAAACGAGCCTTAAACGCGCTTTCTGCATACGGCTCATACGTTTCTGGACAGGTGTTACACGTATACGTATATAAGGTATTATTCCAAGAACCGTCATTATTGTAGGGAGTCTCACTTCCGAGCGTCTTGGTCGAGAAGATCGCACCAATGACACCGCCAACCGATGCCTTTGCCGAAACGCTACCCGAAAGGTTGACGTTCTTAATATCCAAGGTGGGCTTGCCGCTCGGCTCATACATACCGATCACAGCGCCCGTACCAGACATCTCGTTGGTCGCTACAGACTTATCGTTCGTTACAGTAACGTTTGCGTTAACGTTTTCAAACGTAGCAGTCTCACCGTCCCGCAGTCTCAGGAGACCGACAACACCGCCAACGTATTTGCCGGTAGCCGAAACACTTGCGTTCACCGTAACGTTACTTACCGTCAAAGATCCACCTTCGTGCGTACCGATCAGCATAGCTACACTGTCGGCGCTCGCACCGCTCAAAGCTCCTTCAACCGTCAGGTTCTTGATCACAGCGCCTGCCTCGGTATAGTTAGCAACAAACGCATCCCCAGAATCGTTTACGTTTACGTTATAAATCTTATGGTTGTTACCGTTAAAGGTTCCTGCAAAACCAACAAACAGGGGGTTCAGACCTGAAGCATTGATATCCGCATCTAACGTAATCGTTTTTCCTGCGAAATCTCCTGCATAACTCGAAATCTTCTTCCAATCCGATTCGTTCGAGATGATAAATTCGCTTTGACTGTAATCCAAATCAGCCGCGAATACTGAAAAAATGCCCATCGGGAGCATACTTGCGAGCATGATCGCAGCCAGTCCCAAAGAAAGCAGCTTCTTTCCAAAATGTTTCATCTTCATTCTTCCTTTCAAAAAACAAAAAATAATCATTCGTTCAGTGATAAAATACTTCATTTTATTTTACCAAAAATTCCTCCGCTTGTCAATGTAGATTTTTCACAAAATCCCCTGCTATCTTTCGGGCAAAAAAACGAATTTATTGATGTATCACCGTTTTTTCACAAGAATTTCACAAACGCCGAATAAAATTCACACAATTTTGCGAAAAATGAAATCAATCGTTCAAAAAAAAATGATATGATAATATGGATATTATATATTTTTCCATATTCTATACAAAGGAGAATTATGTTAAAGTTAAAAAACATCGTCAAAAAATACGTAACGGGAGATAGCGAAGTGCTCGCACTCGGCGGTGTCAGCCTGAATTTCCGCCGCAACGAATTCGTTTCGATCCTCGGCGCATCGGGCTGTGGAAAAACCACGATGCTCAACATCATCGGAGGTCTTGACCGTTACACCGACGGCGACCTTGTGATCGGCGGAAAATCGACCAAGGAATTTCTCGACCGCGATTGGGATCACTACCGCAATCACTCGGTCGGATTCGTCTTCCAAAACTACAACCTCATTCCCCATCAGACGGTACTTGCAAACGTCGAGCTTGCGCTGACGCTTTCGGGCGTTTCCAAAGCGGAACGCAGACAGAGAGCCAAGGAAGCACTCGAAAAGGTCGGTCTTGGTGACCAGCTTCACAAGCGTCCGAGCCAAATGTCGGGCGGACAGATGCAGAGAGTGGCGATTGCGAGAGCGCTCGTCAACAACCCCAACATTCTGCTTGCCGACGAGCCGACGGGTGCGCTTGACACGACGACGAGCGTGCAAATTATGGAGCTTCTGAAGGAAGTCGCCCGTGACCGCCTCGTCATTATGGTTACGCATAACCCCGAGCTTGCAGAGGAATATTCGACGCGTATCGTCCGTCTGCGCGACGGTCTTGTGATCGACGACTCGAATCCCTTTGAGGGAGAGCCCTCGCCGATTGCCGTAGAAGAGCCGAAGAAAAAAGCGAAAAAGACGGCAAAGAAGAAACAAAAGAAAAATTCGATGTCCTTCCTCACCGCGCTCTCGCTCTCGAAGAACAATCTTCTGACCAAAAAAGGCAGAACCATTCTGACTTCGTTTGCGGGAAGCATCGGTATTATCGGTATCGCACTGATTCTTTCGATTTCGAACGGAATTCAGGGCTACATCGACCAGATTCAGGAGGACACCCTCTCGACCTATCCCCTTTCGCTCAACCGTACCGAAACCGATATGTCCGCCATGATGTCGGCAATGACCGAAACCTCGCAAATGCAGATCGAGAATCCCGACCCCAATACCATTTACGTCGACGACTCGATGGGGACGATGATGGCGGCGATGTCCGCAACGGTGGAAAACGATCTGAAATCCTTCAAGAGCTATCTTGACGCGAACTACGCGAAGATCTCGGATCACGTCAGCGATATTCAGTACACCTACGATTTCGATATGCAAATCTATACTGCCGACGGAAAAACGCAGGTCAACCCCTCTGAAATCTTTAATAATATGGGAGACGCCTTTGCGGGAATGAGCGAGCTGATGTCCTCGATGGGCGGCATGAGCATCTTCTCGGAAATGATCAACAACCAAGACCTGCTCGATCAGCAGTATGAGCTGGTCGGGGAGAACAGCCATTGGCCCGAAAATGCCAACGAGGTTGTGCTTGTCGTAGGCAAGAACAACCAAGTCAGCGCGATGACGCTTTATATGCTCGGTGTTCTTCCGCAAGACGAGTTGGAAGACGTTATGACCAAGCTGATGCAAGAAGGCGAATATGAGTCCCGCCACAATATGGAATACTCGCTCGACGACTTTCTCGGTATGAAGTTCTATATGCTCGCAAGTGCGGATTTCTACGTCAAGCAAAAAGATCAATTTTACACAGTAGAGGGCGATGATACGAAATATCCTAAGTGGCAGGATATGCGTGAGTACGGCTACGGAGCAGCGTCCTCTCAGGAAAAATTTGTGACCGAGAACGGCACCGAGCTTGTAATTTCGGGTATCGTCCGTCCCAAGGACGGTGTTTCGGCGACCTCAATTCAGGGCGCGGTTGGCTACACCAAGGCACTGACCGATCTGATGCTTGAGAAGAACACCACCTGCGAGATCATCCAGCAACAGAAACTGACTCCCAACAATAACGTCCTCGACGGCGCAAAGTTTGAACGAGTTAAATATACCAGAGAAACCATCGGCGATCTGATCCATCGCGTCGGTTCGGCGAATATGGATAAATTCTATTCCATCGCAACCTCGATGATCTTCTCGAATCCCGAATTCAGCGACAGACTCGTCGTCAACGAGCAATCGGTCATCGGATTTCTCGGTATGATGGAGGATGCACCGCAACGCGAAAAAATTCAAGGCTTGCTCAGCAATGCCATCGAATATATGAATACGCAAAGCGGCGGAATGGGCGAGATGATGCTCAACACAATCCTTTCTTCCGATCAACTGACACAGCAGTTGAATATTCCCGATACTCCTCTGACCACCGAGAATTTGATGTTCCGTCTGCCCTCACTCAATGACACGCAGAGGACCATCGTGATTGCTACGCTCTACGGTTGCTGTTCTCCCGAAGATCAGCAAGCACTCTGTGCAGAGATTCAAGCCGATCTTCCCAATTGGAAGCTTTCGAACAAGAGCCTGCAATTCTTGCTCAATACCCCCGAAATGATTGACGAAGAAACCTTTGCTCTCATTGAGGAAACCCTCTACGGACTCGTTCCCACCAAGGACGCAACCTACGAATCCAATCTGAAGCTCCTCGGCGACGCCGAGCAAGCAGATCCCGCATCGATTCATTTCTACGCCAAGGATTTCGCGTCCAAGGAAATGATCGAAGATTTCATCAAGGAATACAATGACAGCGTGGAAGAAGATCAACAGATCGAATACACCGACCTCGTCGGCATTCTGATGTCCTCGATCTCGATCATCATCGACGTCATCTCCTACGTGCTCATCGCATTCGTTTCGATCTCGCTGGTCGTTTCCTCGATCATGATCGGAATTATCACCTATATCTCGGTTCTTGAGAGAACCAAGGAAATCGGTATTCTTCGCTCCATCGGTGCCTCGAAGAAGGATATTTCGCGCGTCTTCAACGCCGAAACGCTCATCGTCGGCTTTATTGCGGGTATGATCGGTATTCTTTCGACGATCCTGCTCTGCCTGCCGATCAACGCCATCATCCACGCGCTATCGGGTGTCGAGGGTGTTCGCGCAAGCCTACCCGTCGTCGCGGCGATCGTTCTCGTGGCGATCAGTATGCTCTTGACCTTTATCGCGGGACTGATTCCCTCTCGTTTGGCATCGAAAAAGGATCCCGTCGAAGCACTCCGTTCCGAATAACAAGAGGGATTTCAAATGGGTAAAATCAAACAAAAGCTCCAACGCTTGATGTATGGCAGATATGGGGGAGATATGCTGAACAACGTACTTCTCGGCACTTATATCTTCCTCGTGCTCGCCTACTATATTATCTCAATGTTGCTGCCGCTGGAAGCAACGGGACCGCGAATGATTCTCAGCTTCGCGCACTATCTTCTCACAATCCCGCTCATCTGCGTGATTTTCTTCCGAATTTTTTCACGCAACGTAGCCAAGCGGCGGCGGGAAAACGAACGCTTTTGCGGATTTTTCCGTCTGCGCCGCAACAAAATCCGCGACCGCAAGACACACGTCTACCGCAAATGTCCCAAGTGTCGCGCCGTGCTCCGCCTGCCCCGTGCAAAGGGAAAGCACACGGTCGTCTGTCCCCGTTGCAAGAACCGATTTGAGGTAAAAGGATAAACTAACGCGAAAACCAAGCCTCCCTTGTGCAAAGGGAGGCTTTTTTTATGCAATTCCATCAAGCCCTTCTCGCTTTTCGGAATGCCGCCCGAGGCTTGCTCATATAGTGTAATAAAACAAGAAGGCGAAGGGAGCGGAGCGATGAAAGCAACGGAACAAACCAAACTCAAAAAAGGCTTGGCCGAGGACGAAGTGAAAAAGTCCCGTACCGAGCACGGCGAAAACCGTATGAGTATGCGGGCACCAAAAAGCTTCCTTCGCCATTTTTTCGGCAATCTCGGTGATCCGATCATCCGTATTCTTCTCTGCGCTCTTGGCGTCAATCTCTTTTTCGTTTTTCGTGGCGGCGACCTCGTAGAAACGGTGGGAATTGCCGTTTCGGTCTTTCTCGCCACCCTCATCTCCACCCTATCGGAGCGCGGCAGTGAAGCGGCATTCCGCAGACTCTCTGAGGAATGCGCCAAGGGCTTCTATCGCGTATGGCGTGACGGAGCTTTGCAGGAAATCCCCATCGAGGAGCTTGTGGTAGGCGACCTTGTACGCGTGAGTGCGGGAGAGCAGATCCCCGCTGACGGCTACGTGCTCCGCGGCGAGCTTCTCGTGGATCAATCGTCGATGACGGGTGAAAGTCGCGAGGTGCAGAAAACGAGCAGCACCGACCGCCGCCAAACCCCCGACGCAAAAAGCGCCGTGCTTCGCGGCTGTCCCGTGCTTTCGGGCGACGCCGAAATTGAGATCTTTGCCGTCGGGGACGCCACCTTTCTCGGACAGATCGCCAAGGAGGTTCAGTTGGACACCAGAGAAAGTCCGCTCAAGCTCCGTCTTTCGAAGCTCGCAAAGCAAATCAGCCGCCTCGGCTACCTTGCCGCCGTGCTTGTCGCACTTTCCTATCTCTTTTACACCTTTGCCGTGGGAAGCGGTATGCGTCCCGAGCTCATTGTTCTCAAGCTTCGCGACACGCCCTATCTTCTGGAGCATCTTCTGCACGCCTTTATGTTGGGACTCACCGTCATCGTCGTTGCCGTCCCCGAAGGACTTCCGATGATGATCGCCGTTGTTCTCTCTGCCAATATCCGCCGAATGATCCGCGATCAGGTGCTCGTAAGGAAACCCGTGGGCATTGAGGCGGCGGGCAGTATGGATCTTCTGTTTACCGACAAAACGGGAACGCTGACCGAGGGCAAGATGAGTGTGGAAAGTATTCTTCTGCCAAACGGCGAGGAATTTTCCTCTTTCCGTGCGCTCGAACGTCACTCGCCCTCGCTCGCGCGCCTCTATGACGCTTCCTGCCGATACAACACCACTGCCACCCTCTCCGCGGGGGAAATTCTTGGCGGCAACGCGACCGAGCGCGCTCTGCTTGCCTCTCTGCCAAACAAAGCTCCTCTCTCCCTTCGCGTCTGCGAGCGACTTCCCTTTGACAGCACCCGAAAATTTTCCGCCGTCACGGTGGATGGTACTTCCGAGCGCTATCTGATCAAGGGAGCGCCCGAGCGTCTTCTCCCACATCTTTACTATGCGATCGACGTCGACGGACAGCGGCGTCGGTTCAGCGAAATCTCGTCCGCGCTGACAGCACACATCGGTCGGCTGACGCGGGAAGGCGGGCGCGTGCTTTTTCTGGCGCTTGGCGACCGCTTTCCGAAGGACGTCTCGTCGCTTGGCGAGCTAACGCTCCTTTGCGCCGTTCTTTTGCGAGATCCGATCCGCAAGGAAGCAAAGCAATCCGTCAGATCCTTGCAGGGGGCGGGCATTGGCGTTGTGATGATTACGGGGGATCACCGCGATACCGCGCAACGGATTGCCCGCGACACGGGGATTCTGACCTCCGACCGCTCTCTTGTACTTGAGAGCGACGAGCTTGCGCGGCTTTCGGACGAAGCCTTGACAAAAATTCTTCCGCGTCTTGCTGTGGTGGCGCGTGCGCTTCCGTCCGACAAAAGCCGCCTTGTCCGCATCGCGCAAAGCGCCGAATGCGTGGTGGGAATGACGGGTGATGGAGTCAACGACGCACCCGCGCTCAAGCGAGCTGACATCGGCTTTGCGATGGGATCGGGCACGAGTGTGGCGCGCGATGCGGGCGACATCATCATTCTTGACAATAATCTCTCCTCGATCGCCAAAGCCGTCCTCTACGGGCGAACCATCTTCAAGAGCATCCGAAAATTTATCACACTGCAGCTGACGATGAATCTCTGCGCCGTCGGCATTTCAATGATCGGGCCCTTTATCGGCATTGGCGCACCCGTGACCGTCGTACAGATGCTCTGGATCAATCTCATTATGGATACCCTCGGCGGTCTTGCCTTTGCGGGCGAAGCTCCCCTACCCTCTTATATGAAAGAAAATCCAAAGCGCCGCGACGAGCCGATCTTAAACGGCTATATGATCCACCAGATCCTCACGCTCGGCATCTTTACCGTCGGACTCTTTCTCTTCTTTTTGCTCTCCCCGCGTGTAACGTCTCAGTTTCGGCAAACGCCAGACTCCCTTTGCCACCTGACCGCGTTTTTCGCCCTCTTTATCTTCACCTCGGTGCTCCATTGCTTTCACGCGCGCACCGACCGACTGCGGCTCTTTGCAGGCATCTCCCGCAACCGCGCCTTTCTTCTGATTATGACGCTGGTTTGCGCTGTGCAAATCCTTTTCGTCTATCTCGGCGGAAGTGTGCTTCGCACGATGCCGCTGACCGCTTCGGAGCTTCTCTACACCCTCTCCCTCTCCTTCCTCGTTCTGCCCGCAGAGCTGTTGCGAAAGCTCCTTTGGCGGCTTCGTGGCAAGGGTGGCGGATTTTGAGTTTTGTCAATAAGTATGAATAAGTATGAATAAAGAATGACGGCGGTGAAAATTCCGCCGTATTTCTTTTCTTTTGGTTGACAAATCCGAAAAAAAACGATATAATAAAATATCGAAGTATTTTTTGGAGGCTCTTATGAAGCAGTTCCATCAGACCTGTGCTCTTCTTCTGGCACTTCTCTGTCTTATCGCATCTCTTAGCGGCTGCACGAAGGTAGAAGAAGACGAAACCGTATATTATACCATTACCTTTGACTCCAAAGGCGGCACGCCCATCGAGGAGCTCCGCGTGGCAGAGGGTCAATCGATTCCACGAGGAAACGATCCCACGAGAGAGGGTTGGCTCTTTGAAGGCTGGAAAACCGAGAACGGTGCTTTTTGGAATTTTGAAAGCGACGTCGCGTTTGCCGATATAACACTTGTTGCCGCTTGGATTCCCGCGACCGACGTCTTTGACCACGAGCCGACGGGCGACGGCACAACTACCATAACGAGGCTCTTAAAGATTCGCTCCACACTCCCCATTCCGACAATCCTTGACGGACTGACCGTCACGGCGATCGGCGAAGGTGTCTTCGCCGAGCTCTCCAAGGAGCAAGTGACGAGCATTTCCTTGCCCGAAACGGTCACCTCGGTGGGAGAAGAAGCCTTCTATGAATGCCGCGGTATCGAGCTGACGGTCGACCCTAGAGCCATCCTCACAGAGGTCGGCGCGGGTGCTTTCTACGGCTGTGACGGTCTTCGCTCGGTCACCCTCGGAGAAGGAATGACCTCGATCGCACCCGATGCCTTTTTCGGTTGTCGCGGACTCAAGGAAATCCGAATTCCGAAGAGCGTGACGGTGCTTGAAGACAACGCCTTTGCCGACTGCACCGCCCTCGTTACGGTGATGCTCTATTCCGACGTAACCGAAGTCTGCGACAGTGCCTTCAAGGACTGCGACGCGCTCCGCACAATCTATTTTTACGGAAACGAAGCCGAGATCACGACGCTTCGCGAGAGCGGCACAGCAAAGCAAAACGATGCATTTTTGCGCGCTACCGTATATTTTTATTCCGCAACGAAGCCCGAAAGCGGCGGCAATTACTGGTATCTGACCGAGAACGACCGCCCGAAGCTTTGGTAACCTACAAGCAAAGGAGAAACCGTTTTGAGCAAAGAAAAGCAATGCAAAAAAGAGACTTGCGCCAAGAAGACCTCGATTGGCGGACAGGCTCTGATTGAAGGAATTATGATGCGCGGACCGAAGAAGTCCGCAATGGCTGTACGAAATCCCGAGGGCGAGATCGTTCTCGAAATCTGGGAAACCCAAGCAAAGAAGCCCCCGAAGATCCTGCGTTTGCCGATCATCCGCGGCGTAGTTGGCTTCATCAGCTCGATGAAGGCGGGATACAAGGCGCTGATGCGTTCGGCGGAGATCGCAGGACTTGAGGACGAGATTAAAAAAGAACCGATCGAGGCAGAAGCTGTCGACGCGGCGGAGGAAGCGCCCGTTACCGAAGCAACCGAGCCCCAAACGCCCGCCAAACAGAGTGATGAAAAAAGCTCTTCGGTGCTCATGGGCGTCGTGATGGCGGTTGCTGGCGTGCTGGGCGTCGTGCTTGCCGTCGTACTTTTCGTCATGCTTCCCACCTTCCTTTACAAATGGTGCGTTCCGATCATGCCCTTCCTCGCCCCCGACAATGCGGCGCTGGAATCGCTGATCAAATCGGCGTTTGAGGGAATTCTGAAGATCGTGGTTCTCGTGGCGTATATGCTTCTCGTTACGCTGATGAAGGATATTCGCAGAACCTTCCAGTACCACGGTGCCGAGCACAAGACCATCTTCTGCTACGAGCACGGAATGGAGCTGACCGTTGAGAACGTGCGCCGCGAGCGTCGCTTCCACCCCAGATGCGGAACCTCCTTCCTCGTTTTGATGCTTTTGGTCGGAATGTTTATTTCCTTTTTTATCGACCCGCTCTTTATCTGGCTGACGGGTGACGTCCCCCCCACCATTCTCCGTGCGCTTCTCAAGCTTTTGCTTCTCCCCTTAACGATGGGAATTGGCTATGAGCTCATCAAGCTCGCAGGACGGCACGACAACCTCTTTACCCGCATCATTTCGGCGCCCGGTATGTGGTTACAGCGCGTTACGGTGCTTGAGCCGACCGACGATATGATCGAATGCGCCATCACCGCCTTCAAGGAAGTCATTCCCGAGGACGAGAGCGATAACTTCTAACGAAAAAAACACCGCAAACCGAGCAATCGGTTTGCGGTGTTCTTATTTTCTCAGACCTTAAACATCATGTCGCCGTAGGTCGGGACGGGCCAATATTCGCTCGACGTCAGGCATTCCATCGCGTCGACGTGTCTGCGGAGCGTTGCCATTGCGGGAAGCACCTCATCACCGTATGCCTGCGCCTTTTTGAGAATATCCTTCTCTTTCGCCGCCTGCAACTCAACTTCCTTAAGCACCGCAAGATCGCGATAGGTCTTTGCATTGAGCTCGGTGAGCTTTGTGAGCAGATCCTTCTCTACCTCGCACGAAAGCTCGGGCATCACGGAGAGCTTTGCACCCATCGTGCTCGCAACGTCGCCGAGGTATGCGTTCACGGCGGGAATGATGTCGCGGCTGACCATTTCGATCATCGTCAGCGCTTCGATATTGACGATCTTTGCATAGTTCTCGAGCAGAATGTCCTCTCTGGAGCGGATCTCGGTTTCGCTCATAACACCGTGCTCCGAGAAGAGCTTGACGTTCTTGGGCGCGTCGAATTGGCGGAATGCGTCGACCGAGGTACGGAGATTAAGAAGACCTCTCTTCTCTGCTTCCTTTTCCCATTCCTCCGAGTAGCCGTCGCCGTCAAAGATAATTCTCTGATGCTTCGTAAAGGTATCCTTGAGCAGCTTTGCGACTGCCGCATCGAAATCGTCGGAAGCCTCGAGCACGTCGGCAAACTGACGGAAGCTTTCGGCAACCGCCGTGTTCAGCACGATGTTGGGCATTGCGATATTCTGCGACGAGCCGAGCATACGGAACTCAAACTTGTTGCCCGTAAAGGCAAGAGGCGAGGTACGGTTGCGGTCAGTCGTATCCTTTCGGAACGTAGGAATCGTCGGAATTCCAAGATCCATGATACCCGCACGTGCGCCTTTGTACGTCTTTCCGTCGACGATCGACTGAATGATCTGTCCAAGCTCCTCGCCAAGGAAGATCGAAATGATGGCAGGCGGTGCTTCGCTCGATCCCAGACGGTGATCGTTGCCCGCGCTTGCCACCGACAGGCGCAAAAGATCCTGATAGTCGTCCACCGCCTTGATAATGGCGGCAAGAATGAGCATAAACTTGAGGTTTTCTGCGGGGGTTTTTCCTGCGTCAAGCAGGTTCTTGCCCGTATCGGTCGAGATCGACCAGTTATTGTGCTTACCCGATCCGCTCACGCCTGCGTAAGGCTTTTCGTGCAGAAGGCAAACCAGACCGTGCTTTTCGGCAATCTTCTTCAGATATTCCATAATCAGAAGATTCTGGTCGACCGCCATATTGGTCGTGCCGTAGATGGGCGCGAGCTCGTGCTGTGCGGGTGCCGCCTCGTTGTGCTTGGTCTTGGAGTTGATACCAAGACGCCACAAATTCTCGTCGACCTCTTCCATAAAGGCGCTGATTCGGGAGTTGAGCGGACCGAAGTAGTGATCCTCCAGCTCCTGTCCCTTGGGAGCAGGTGCTCCGAAGAGGGTGCGTCCCGTGAATTGCAGATCCTTGCGCAGATCGTACATTTCCTTATCGATCATAAAATATTCCTGCTCTGCGCCAATCGTGGTGGACAGACGCTTGGTGGTCATGTCGCCAAACAGGCGAAGCAGGCGAAGTCCCTGCGCGTTGATGGCGTCCATCGAACGGAGCAGCGGCGTTTTGGTGTCGAGCGCCTCTCCCGTATAGGAGCAGAACGCCGTGGGAATGTAGAGCGAGCCGTCCTTGACGAAGGCATACGACGCGGGATCCCACGCCGTGTATCCTCTTGCCTCGAAGGTAGCTCTCAATCCACCCGACGGGAAGGACGATGCATCCGACTCACCCTTGATGAGCTCCTTGCCCGAAAATTCCATTACGACCTTGCAGTTTCCAACGGGGGAAATAAAGGAGTCGTGCTTCTCTGCCGTGACACCCGTCAGGGGCTGGAACCAATGCGTATAGTGGGTAGCGCCCTTCTCGATCGCCCAGTCCTTCATTGCGTTTGCCACGACGTCGGCAACCGACGCGTCGATCGTCTTTCCCGTTGCAATCGTTTTGGTCAGAGATTTATACACCTCTTTTGGCAGTCGCTCACGCATCACGTCGTCGTTAAAGACCATACTGCCAAAGATTTCGGGAACGTGTTTATTCATGTTCATTGTCCTTTCCGTACAAATAATGATTTATTATATACCTTATCCAAAAAAATGTCAAGTCTTGTCGGCAAAATATTCCTCAAACACTCCGACCGTCGCACGCGCCGCGTATGAGCCGTATTTGCCCTCCTCGATGACGCAGGAAACGACGAGTTCGGGTGAAACGAGCGGTGCAAAGCCCATAAAGAGAGCATAGTCCACACGTCCCGTAATTTCTGCCGTACCCGTTTTTCCGCCGACCGTAACGCCAACCCTCGAAAAGTCTCTATATAGCTCGCTCTCGGAGATAACACGCGCCATTCCATCCATAAGCATATCGTAGGTATCCCCCGAAAATGCAACGGTATCGAGCACCTCGATATCGGGAGCATACACAATCTCACCCGTGTAATACTTTCGCACCGAGCCGAGCAGATGCGCGCGGTATCTCGTACCGCCGTTGACGACCGAAGAAAGATACACACTCATTTGCAGAGGCGTATAGCCGTGGGTCGACTGTCCGATGGCGGCTCTCACCGTGTCACCCGGATTTTCACTGGTGACGGCGGCATTTCCGGCGGCGTTTCCAAGCTCAAGTCCCGTATCGACGCCAAGTCCGAGACGTGTGGTATAGTCGGTCATCGCCTCGACGCCCAACAGATCGCCAAGATGATAAAAAAAGACGTTGCAGGAATATCGGATCGCACCGATCACGTCAAGGTGTCCGTGTTCGCCAAGACAGGTCGGGTGATCGTATTTCGGGTAGACACGCTGACAGTCCATCGTGTCCTCCTTGGTAATAGCTCCGCTCTCCAGTCCCGCCATCGCCGCTCCAATCTTATAGGTCGAACCGGGGGGATAGACACCCTGAAGTGCTCGGTTAAGAAGCGGGGAGCGCGCGTTTTCACGAAGAGAATTATAGTATTCTACGCTGTCGAATTTAGTTAAATCATAGGTGGGATAGGAGGCAAGCGCTAAGGTCTCTCCCGAATTCGGGTCGAGCACCGTGATCGCTCCGCCCTTGGCACTTGCAATATCGTCTACGCTTGCCTTGAGGCTCTCCTCCGCCGCTATCTGCACCTCGAGATCGATGGTCAAATAAACGTCGTTACCGCGTATCGGCTCGACCTCGTAGTATTTTTCAATTTGATTTCCGTCGTCATCGTAGCGGATGACCATCACGCCGTCCTGACCTCGGAGATATTCCTCAAACGACATCTCGCAACCGGATATGCCCACGAGCGCATCCAGCGGATACCCTTCGGCAATATACTGCTCGGCGTTTTCGGCGGTGATTTTTCCCAGCTGTCCGAGAATGTGCGACGCGACGCCCGGATAGGCGTATTCGCGTTCTGCCTGAATATCAAAGTTCACGCCCTCGATATTCGATTCCTCCAGACGGGTGATGAGATTTCGGTTGATATTTTTCGCAATCGTATAGGACTGATACTGTCCGAAATCGACGCGCTCCATCTCGTAATACAGTCGGATAAGCTCGGTGATCTGCGCGTCCGTATAGCGCGCCGTCGAGAGCCCGTAACGCTTGACGAAATAGTTCATCACGTCCTCTGCGTCGGTATCGGCTCGTTCCATTTCCTGACGATCGAGAAATCGCTTGTAGTGGTAATATTCGGCAGAGTCCTTATCCTGAAGCTCGGGAACAAATTTCATATTCGGATAGCTTCCCTTGAGGATAAACAGATCGTCCGCTCGCTTATCGCCGTTGCCCGTTTCGCTCAGCGCGTCGAGCACAGCAAGCAAGGAGTCGTTAATCTCGCGACGGGTATCGGGCATCGCTCCGTATTCGTACACCAGATCGTAGGTCGTGGCGTTTCCCACAAGCAGATTGCCGTTTCGGTCATAGATCTCTCCGCGAAGTCCCGGCACGGTATAAGTCCGCTTGGTTCCCTCCTCCTTCGGAGGCAAAAAGCTACCTCGGATCTGGAAGGCGGCAACGGCGATCATAAAAGCCACCGAGATCGCCAGAAATACAATGGCGACCACGAGCGTTCGGGCAGAGCTATGCCGACTGCCATACGAGGTCGTATTCCAATAACCTCTCCTCTTCATAGCTCTCCCTTTCTTTTTCGTAAGTTTTCGTAAATTTCAAAAATTACAGCAGCGACAGCAGGAATATGCCCGCAAAGACTGCGAGTGCGGCGGCAACGCCTGCGTTACAGAACACGTTTGATACACGGTTTTCTTTGGGAGGCGGAAGCAGACCGTCGAGAAAATGGATCTTTTTCCGACCTTTGACCAAAAAAACCACGCCAAGCACTGCCGCGACGAGGAAGATACCCTCGTAGATCACTAACGGAAGCAGGTAGACCTGCCAGATACGGAAAAGTCCTGCGGGATCACTCTCTGCCATTCCCACAAGCTCTTCCATTCCCTCTTCGCTGATCCAAGGCGAAATGCGATCGATCAGCCACGGTGCGATGACACCGCCGAGAAAATTGATGATGATATGATAGGAAATCGAATAGCGAATCCGTCCCGTTTTGACGTAGATCAGCGCAAAGAGTGCGCCGACGGCGGCGGCGTAAAAGAACTGGAAGAAGTTTCCGTGCACCAAACCGAAGAGCACCGCCGAAAGAATAACGGCATATCCCTCTCCAAGGGGAAGCAGACGGTCGCAGACGGCTTTACGGAAGACAAGCTCCTCAAGAATCGGTCCGCTGATAGCAACAAAGACAAGATTAATCCAGAAGGACTGTCCCGAGGTCGCACTCTCGACGGGATTTTGGAGAGGATTTCCCGTCACGGCGGTAAAGTAGGAAATAAAGAAATTTCCGATGTAGTTTCCGATCATCATAAAGGCAAGCGACACGCACAGCGCACGCCACCAATCCTTCGTTCCCATCGTCATAGGCGCCATCTGATCACTTGGCAACTGACGCAAAAAGAGGAAGAAGAAGGGGAAGGCAATGCCGTAAAGTGTTACGATCGAAAAGAGATGTCCAACGATCGCATTCTCCAAGAGCCATGGCGCGAACAGATAAATTGCATAGGAGAGCAAATAATTGCTTAGGTGATACGCCACCATAAAAATACAGGCAGCAACACCAAAGGTAGAAAAATAGCGCTTTGCGTCACTCTCGGAAAGTCTGCCCGTTTCGGGCTGCAGAGTAAATTTCAGCTTGTTCATAAAAATCCTTTCTCAAGAAAAACGGATCACAGCCGTGCCGCACGCTCTCTGCGATCCTTGATCGGCAGAAGGCAGAGCATGACCAAAAAATAAATGGGACAACAAAATACAAAGGTCGAGATCGCTTCGGGCAAAAGCACGCCCGTAAGCACACCCGCAAAGGTGATCTCTCCCACAAAAAGCCAGATGCCAACGAGGCTGAAGAGTGCTCGCAAAAACAGCGACGGCAACAGCAGAAGCAAAAACGAAAGAAAACTCGAAAGCATTTTTTCGCCCAGAAGTCCCACCGTCAACACCACGCCAAGGTAGAGAAGCGGGCTGAGCGACGCTCCCACGCCGCCGAGCGCGTCGACGGTGATTCCGCCCGCCACGGCAACGATCGCCGCCGAGCCTCTTCCGTCAAGCAAAGCGATGGCGATCACCGCACCGAGCATCAGGTCAGGGGTTGCGGGGAGGCAGGTCAGTTGGGCAAAAAAGGAGCTCATCGCTGCCGAAAGGATCAGCGTAAGAAGTCCAAAGATCACGATCCGCTTGACGAGGTCGGGACGAATCCCCCCCTGCCGTCTTGATTTTCGCCTAATCGATCTCATCCTGCTCATCTCAACCCTCCGAGGCGTATCCGCAGATGATCATCAAGCGGCTCACCGTGTCGATCCGCGACACATCCACCGCGGGCTTAATTCGAACAACGAGTCCCGAATCGTCGGCTTCGATCGAAACGATTTCGCCGATGAGAAGGTCGGGAGGATAATTGCTTTCCTCTCCACCCTTGGTATAGACTCGATCTCCAATACGAAGATCGGCGTTTTTGTCAATGTAGGTCATCAGACACAGCCCCTCGTCCCGCAGAGCAAGATCTCCCTGCACGACGCCGAGCGCGCCCGTACGGTCGGTATACGCACCGATCGAGCTGACCGTTTCGAGAAGGCTGACCACCTTACACCAATCGAGTCCCGCCTCCTTGACGTAGCCGAAGACACCGTCGGGTGTCAGGACGGGCATATTGACCTTCACTCCGTGCACCGTACCTCGGTTCAATGTCAGCACGGTAGAATAATTGTCGATGGCGCGTGAAATCACTCTCGCCTCGGTCAGACGGAGTCCTGCGCTCGTGTCGGCAATTTCAAGGTGCTCCTTGAGCCACGTGTTTTCTTCTCTGAGCACCGTGTCGTCCTGTACCTGCTCCTTGAGCGCGGCAAGCTCTTCTCGGAGCTCCTCGTTTTCCTGTGCCAGACGGTCGTAATCGGTAAAAACCTCGGAAAATCCGTTGACGGCATTTGCCACTTGCGTGCCGCACCATTCCAGGGGCTTTGCCACCGTTTTCAGAATGCCTCGCACGGGTCCCGTAAATCCGATGACAGCAAAGAGCGCCGTGACGATCGCAATGGCAAGGGCGACGATTCCGCAAATGATCAGTACTCTTATTTTTTCCAACCGCATCGAAGCATTCTCCTTTCGTTTGATTGTTGGGACCTACCCGCTTATCTCTCGCGATAGCGGAAGAAATCCCCATCCTCCTCTGCCACGCTCATCGCGCGCAAAAGTCCTGCGCACACACTTTCCATCGGACGCTTGGCGATCTGCACGCGAACGCCCGTGCGTTCGCTGATGAGCCGCGCAAGTCCCGGGAGCAGTGCTCCGCCGCCCGTCAACACGATGCCGAAATCGTAAAGATCCGACGAAAGCTCGGGGGGCGTTTGCTCTAGCGTCTGCTGAATGACGAAAATGATCTGATCCAAACTTTCCGAGAGCGCCTCGCGCACCTCCTGTGACGAGATCTCGACCATCTCTCCCATTCTTCTTTGCAAATTCATTCCGCTGACCGTCAGGCTTCCGCGGTCGATCTCGCGGTGCGCCGAGCCAAGTCGGAGCTTCAGCAGTTCTGCCGTTGCGGGACCGATCAGAAGTCCGCGCGTCTTGCGCAAAGAGGCAACAATCGCCTCATCGAGCTCATCGCCCGCCACGCGCAAGGAGTTGGACGCGACGATGCCGCCCATACTGATGACAGCCACCTCGGTCGTTCCTCCGCCGATGTCCACGATCATCATTCCCTGCGGTCCGCGCACGTTGAGTCCGACGCCGAGTGCCGCCGCAAGCGGCTCCTCGATCAGGTCGACTTTTCTCGCACCTGCCTCAAACATCGCGTCCTCGACCGCCTGCTTTTCAACCGAGGTCACGCCGTACGGTACGCACGCGACAACGATCGGACGGCTGAAGGTAGAGAGCGCGCCGATATGTACGAAATAATTTCGGAGCATTCCCGCTGTGACCTCCGCGTCACTGATGACGCCGTCCTTCATCGGACGGAAGGCGAGAATTCCCGTGGGGGTTTTGCCGAGCATCCGCTTGGCTTCGTTGCCCTGCGTGATGATCTCTCGGCTATCCTTATTGATCGCGACCACCGAAGGCGAACGAACGACGATGCCCGCTCCCTTCATACAAATCAAGGTATTTGCCGTACCAAGGTCGACTCCGACCATTTTTGCCATTCGCTCCCTCCTTTCCGCGATCTCTCGCAATTTCTTAATTGGTTATTCTTTATTTCAAATATTCGCCCGTAACCTCAAAGAAGAGGCGATTGAGGGCGTTGACGGGAAGTCCAACGACGTTGAAATAACAGCCGTTGATTCCCCTGATCCATCGGGAAAATTCTCCCTGAATGCCGTAGCTTCCCGCTTTGTCCATCGGGTCGCCCGAGTCAACGTAGGCAAGAAGCTCCTCCTCGGGAATCCGATCGACGTGCACGAGCGTCGAAGCGCTTGCCACGGTCGTGACACCGCCCACCGTGATGCCGATACCCGTCACCACCTGATGCGTACCGCCAGAAAGCTGTCGAAGCATACGGATTGCGTCCTCTCGGTCGGTCGGCTTGCCGAGAATTTCGTGCTCGGTTGCCACCACCGTATCGGCGGAGAGGATCACCGCATCGGTATCGTCGATGCCGTCCTTGAGGCGCATTTTGATCTGCGCCCACGCCGCCTGTCCCTTTCTGCGGGCAAGCTCGCTGGCGTAGTCGTCGGGCTCGGGACAGCGACAGCGCTCGTCGGCGTCGACTGAAAGCACCTCGAATTTTACGCCGAGTCCCTCTAAGATTTCCTTTCTTCGGGGCGATCCCGAGGCAAGAATGATCTTCATCGTACTACTCCTCTCTCCGTTTTTTGCATACGGGTACATCATACCATTATCCAGTATATAATTATATCACAAGTCCTCTTTTTTTGCAAGATTTATTGCGATTATTTTGCGGCTTTTTCCCAAAAAATCCTCTTCTCCGAGCTCTTTTCTTTCCTATGATTAAAAATCCGCAAAAGATTGCAAAAACGATTGACATTTTCGATGCAATGTGTTATACTGTCTATGTATGTAAATTAAAAGAATTTTCTTTTTTACGAAAGACACGGAAAGACACAAAAGAAAGGAACTCAACAAATGCAGGAGAAATTCGATACGAAATATTCCTTTGTTGAAAACGAAAAGGAAATCCTCAAGCTTTGGGAAGACAACGACTGCTTCAAGAAGCTGAAGGCAAAGAACGAAGGCGGTCCCAAGTACCGCTTCATCGACGGTCCGATTACCGCAAACAACCCCATGGGTGTTCACCATACCTGGGGAAGAACGCTGAAGGACACTTATATCAAATATCACGCAATGAAGGGCTGTGATACGCACTACCGCAACGGCTTTGACTCTCAGGGTCTGTGGGTCGAGGTTGAGGTAGAGAAGGAGCTTGGCTTCAAGACCAAGCACGACATCGAGGAATACGGTCTTGATAAGTTCACCGAAAAGTGTATCGACCGTGTCAAGAAGTTCTCGGGCGTTATCACCGAGCAGTCCAAGCGCCTCGGTCAGTGGATGGATTGGGACAACTCCTACTTCACCTACACCGATGAAAACATCGAGGGAATCTGGCTCTTCCTCAAGAAGTGTCACGAGGGCGGCTGGATCCGTCAGGTCTACAAGCCGATGCCCTGGTGCTCGCGCTGCGGAACCTCGCTCTCCGAGCACGAAATGACGGGATCCTACAAGGAGATCGAGCACGAAGCCGTCTTCTTCAAGCTTCCCATTCTCGGAACGAACGACTACATTCTCGTTTGGACGACGACTCCTTGGACGCTTTCCGCGAACGTTGCACTTGCCGTCAACCCCGAGATGACCTACGTCCGTCTGCACGTGGCAGGCGAGGAGCACAATTACGTCACCTCGCTCAACTACTACAAGCAGAAGTTTGAGGGCAAGGACGGCGTCGAGCTGCTCGCTACGATGAGCGGTAAGGACCTCGAGGGTATGACCTATGAAACCTGCTTCCCCGAGATGGACGAGCAGAAGTTCGAGCACAAGATCGTCCTTTGGGACGAGGTTGCCGACGATGAGGGATGCGGCGTGGTTCATATCGCGCCCGGATGCGGTGCCGAGGACTTTGCGCTGGGCGAGTCGATCGGTCTGCCCAAGATCATTCCCGTGGACGAATACGGTATCTTCTACGACGGCTTCAGCTTCCTCTCGAAGCTCGACGCGCAGGAGTGCCGCGAACTCGTATTCGAGGAACTCAAAAAGAGAGGTAAGCTCTTCTACACGCACAAATATAAGCACAGCTATCCCGTTTGCTGGAGATGTAAGAAGGAAATCATCTTCCGTCTCGGCAAGGAGTGGGCAATCGCTGTTGACGAGCTCCGTCCGCGCCTGATTGCAAACGCAAAGAAGGTTCGTTGGGAGCCCGCATATCAGGGCAAGAGAATGCTCGACTGGCTCGAGAATATGTCCGACTGGAATATCTCGCGTAAGCGCTTCTACGGTCTGCCCCTGCCCTTCTATCTCTGTCCCGATTGCGGCGAGCTGACGGTTGTCGGCTCGAAGGACGAGCTCTATGAGCTTGCTGTGGACAAGTCGAAGGTCAACGCTATTCCTCATCTCCATCGTCCGTGGATCGACGAGGTCAAGATCGCTTGTCCCAAGTGTTCGAAGCCTGTCGAGAGAGTAACACAGGTCGGTGACGTTTGGCTTGACGCAGGTATCGTTCCCTTCTCGACGATGAAGTATCTGACCGACAAGGAATACTGGAAGGAATACTTCCCCGCAGAGCACGTGCTTGAAATGAAGGAGCAGATCCGTCTGTGGTTCTACTCGATGCTCTTTATGTCGACCGTTCTCGTCGACGAGCCGCCGTACGAGCGCGTCAGCACGCACGGTATGGTTGTTTCGGAGGACGGAAGCCGCTTCTCCAAGACCGGCTTTATGATCCGCTTTGACGAAGCCGCCGACATCATCGGCGCCGATGCTTCGCGCTATATCTTCGCTTCCTCCTCGACCTCGAACGACGTTCGCTTCGGCTTCAACCTCGGCGACGAGGCAAAGAGAAAGCTGCTTGCCTTCTGGAACCTCGAGACCTTCTTCTCGACCTACGCCGATATCGACGACGTGAAGGTCGACCTCTCGAAGCTCGACGTCTCGAAGCTCTGCCCCATCGACCGTTGGCTCGTGATCCGCACCAACCAGTTCATCAAGGATGCAAACGAGTATATGAGCGACTACAACACCCGTGAGGTGGTCGGCCGCTTTGAATCCTTTGTCAACGACATTTCCAACTTCTATATCCGTGTCAACCGCGCTCGTTTCTGGGCAGGTGCCGACTCCGAGGATAAGCAGAACGCATACGCCGTGCTCTTCTACGCGATCAAGACCATCGCGCAGGCAATGGCGCCCATTGTTCCCTTCATCACCGAAACGACCTGGCAGAGATTTGTTAAGAGATATTCGGACGAGGATGCGGTATCGATCTTCCTGACCGATTACCCGACCGTATCTCCCGCATTTGACATCACCGATGACGCGATCCTCTCGGACGTTGAGCGCGCAAGAGAGATCATCTCGCTTGGTCTGAAGCTCCGTAACGAGAAGCAAATCAAGATCCGTCAGCCGCTTCCCGCCATCTACGTGGCAAAGAACGACGCAAACCACAGCGCGATCGCAACCTTCGGTTCGGTCATCCGCAGTGAGATGAACGTTCTTGAGATCGTAGAGATCGAGGATACCTCGGCACTCGAATCCAACTTCCTGACCGTCAACTTCAAGGTGGCAGGCCGCGTACTGAAGAACCGCGCCAACGACGTCAAGGCGTACCTCGCAGGGCTCGACGCAGATGCTCAGCAGGCACTCTCCGACAAGGTGAAGGCAGGCGAGGCAATCGACGCGCTCGATCTGACCGCCATTGAGGCAGACGTCTTTACCGTCAACTCTCAGCCCAAGGCAAACGTTGCGATCTACAAGAACGGCGACGATTTCATCGCGCTCGACACGACGATTTCCGAGGAACTGCAGAGAGCGGGACTTCTGCGTGACGTTATTCGTCAGTGTCAGGTATTCCGTAAGATGGCAGGCTTTGACGTCAGCGACAGAATCTACATCGCATTCGCGACCGATTCCGAGCTGATCGCAAGCATTATTGAGGAAAAGAAGGATCAGCTCTCGCGCGACCTTCTCGCTTCCTTTGAAGCTCCCACCGCCCCCGAATACACGGGTACGATCGAGCTCGACGGTGCAACCGTGACGGTTACACTGCAAAGACAGTAAATGGAACATCAAAAGGCTGTTGCAATTTTGCAACAGCCTTTTTTCACTTAAAAATCCTTCGGCTTCTTCCCTGTAACGGCAGAAAACGCGCGGTAAAATCCCGAGGTGCTGCCAAAACCACTTTCGAATGCCGCGTCGATTGGTCTTTTTCCGTTTCGAATCAGCGCGACGGCGCGCTCCACGCGGCAACGAACAATATATTCTTGTAACGTAACACCCGTATATTCCTTAAAAATGCGAGAAAGATGCGACGGACTGATATACAGTGCCGCCGCAACGCGCTCTCTCGAAAGATCTTCCCCAAGATTTTCGTGTAAATACGCAAGTGCTTCGCATACCGTTCGATACTGTGCCCGTCCCGTAACGGAAGAGTTCTTTCTTTCCAATCCGAGCAAACGAGCGGCGGTAATCGCCATAGAAGTAATTCGATTGGCGATCCATTCGTTTTTCCACGGAAGATCCTCCGACATCTCTGTTCGGATCGAAGCAAAGTCCTCAAGGATCTTCGTGTGATATTCATGATTTTTCGGCAACAAAGAGCACTTCTCGGTCTCAAAAAAGAGTGCTACACATTCCTCGGCGGGATAGACCGTAATCGGCAAAAAGATCACCTGCTCCATCACGAGGGGTTCCGAGGAGGTCACCTCTTGGATATACCTTTGATCCTTTCGCGAAAAGATCAGAACGTCGTCCTTTTCTACCGAAAAGATCTCCCCGTTGATATTCCAACAACACGTGCCGGACAACACGTGAACAAATTTCAGCTCATCAAAGCTCATCGGCATCTCACGATGTCCCGATTCCTTTTTTGTCACCCGATATTGAAAAGGAAAAGCTTCCATATGCCCCAACCTCTTTCACTCATTTTCCTATATTGTAGCACAATTGTGGAATTTTTGCAACTCTTTTGCAAGAAATTCTGCCGTGGAAACGCTATAATAAAAGTATCAAATAAAAGGAGAACGAGTATGAAACGAATTTCTGAACGCTACCGCGAACTTTCGTACGACGTCATCGTCGTCGGCGGCGGTATGGCGGGCATCTGCGCCGCCATTTCCTCTGCGAGAAACGGTGCCAAGACCGCCCTCATCCACGCGCGCTCGGTGCTTGGCGGCAACACCTCCAGCGAGATCCGCATTCATATTTCGGGTGCCGATCAGGGACTCAAGCAGCCCGACTATGCCGAAGGCGGGCTCGTTTACGAGCTGATGCTCGAAAACAAAAAGCAAAACGAGCATTTTTGCTATTCGATCTGGGACGCGGTCTTGCACGACGCCGTCAAAAAAGAAAAAAATCTGACGCTCTATTACGACACCGTGATGTACGACGTCGAGACCGAGCAAGACGAGATCGTAAGCATTCTCTGCGTGCAAAGCACGACCGAGATGCGTTACCGTTTTTCCGCACCGCTTTTCGTTGACAGCACGGGAAACGGAACGCTTGGCTACTACGCAGGTGCCGAATGGCGTATGGGAAGCGAAGCAAAATCCGAATTCGGGGAGATCGACGCACCCGACAAGCCCAACAACTACCGTATGGGCAACACGATCCTGCTCAAAGCCAAAAATATGGGGCATCCCGTCCCCTTTACTCCGCCAAGCTTTGCAAAAAAGCTGAGTGAGCGTCAGCTTGCCAAACGAATTCACTGCGCGCAGATGCGCCACACCATTGATTGCAGTGAGAGCCCCGACCCCGAGGAATACCGCCGCATCTCGATGTGCTCAAGTGCCGCGATCGATTACGGTTATTGGTGGCTCGAGCTGATGGGAGACGGAGACGATATCATCCCCGAATATGAAAGCATCCGCGACGATCTGCTCGCCTACTGCTACGGGCTCTGGGATCATATCAAGAACGGGGACGAGGGCATTCACGAGCACGGCGCGGAACATTATGCGCTCGAATGGGTAGGCGCGCTCCCCGGCATGAGAGAGAGCCGACGCCTGATGGGAGATTATATTCTCACCGAAACCGATATTCTGGAGCACCGACAGTTTGAGGATGCGGTTGCTTACGGTGGTTGGTGTATCGACGTTCACTCTCCGAGGGGACTTTTGGATTTTGAAATTCTTCCCTCCGATTGCTATTTCTTTGAAGGTGTCTATACCATTCCCTACCGCTCCTACTATTCCAAAAACGTCAAAAATCTCTTCATGGCAGGCAGGGATATTTCCACCACCCGTCTCGGACTTGGCAGCACCCGCATTACGGGCTGTTGCGCGATCGGCGGAGAGGCTGTGGGAATTGCCGCCGCGCTCTGCGTCAAATACGGATGTACGCCAAGAGAATTGGGTTCGGCTCATATCTCGGAGCTTCAGCAAAAAATTCTCAAAGCCGACGGCTATCTTCCCAACATCAAGAACGAAGATCCTTTGGACCTCGCAAGAAATGCCGAATTTTTTGCCACCTCGCACCGCGAGGGATGCGAGCCCTCGCTCGTCACCAACGGAATTTCGCGTAAGCTTGGAGACCGCTTCAACGGCTGGTGCTCCCGAGGCATTTCCGAGGACGGTGAAGCGCTCACAATGAAGCTCACTTCCCCCAAGGAGCTCACCGAGCTTCGCCTGACCTTCCACTCGGATTTCCGTTACCCCATTCGCGTCACGATGGCGCCCAACCGCCAAAAGCAACAAAGAGCGGGCGTTCCTGCCGAGCTCATCAAGGACTACACCGTGACCCTTTTGCATCGCGGTAAGGTCGTTCGCGAGATCACCGTCCAAGGAAATTATCAGCGGCTGAACGTACTGAATTTTCCCGCCACCGAATGTGACGAAGCAAAGATCACCGTGCACGCCACCAACGGCGCTCCCGACGCCGTCATCTTCGAGGTTCGGGCATACGAATAAACATCCCCCCGTATAACGGGGGGTATTTCAGTTTCGGGCATAGCCCTAATACTACTGGCTACGCACAAGTGCGCGTTAGATTGGCCTGCCAGCCATGCAATTGTTACTTAC
>JAGBSP010000036.1 GCA_017631855.1 Clostridia bacterium
CTTGCCCTGAGGATCGAAGTCCGAACCACCCTTAAAACCTCCCATAGGAATCGAGTTCATAGAGTTCTTAAAGTTCAGCTAGAAGCCAAGGAACTTGATAATGCTCTCGTTAACGGAGGGGTGGAAACGAAGACCGCCCTTGTACGGACCGATTGCACTGTTGAACTGAATACGGAAACCGCGGTTTACCTGAACGTTGCCCTTGTCATCAACCCACGGAACGCGGAACTTGATGATTCTCTCAGGCTCAACCATTCTCTCCAGAACGCCGCTGGTGATGTAGTCGGGGCGCTGCTCGATGACAGGCTCGATCGACTCGAGAACTTCCTTTACAGTCTGATGGAACTCGGGCTCGTTAGGATTTCTCTTAACGACTCTCTCCATCAGCTCATTCAAATACTGATTCTTAAAGCTCATGTTTAGATACCTTCCTTTAAAAAAATTAAAAATTTTTTACTGAAATATTATAACACAACGGTTGCCATTTTGTCAATAAAAATTTGCAAAAAATCGTCATTTTTCTATGTTTTCTGCAAGTTTTTTTTGCAAAATTTCATTTTTGGCGTTTTTCGGTACTCTCGTGCGCTGATAAAAATAATACGGTACAAGCACGAACACCCACGCCGCGAGCCACGAAAGCGGCTCGGAATAATAGAGCACACGCTCTCCCCAAAGGGAAAATCCCACGGTGGCCACCGACACGCGAACCACCGTTTCAAAAATTCCGGAAATCAGCGACCACGACGCAACGCCGATCGCCTGCAGAGCGCTTCTGTGAACGTAAACGAGATACAAAATGGGCATTGCAAGGATCATCCGAAGCAGAAAATGAACACCGACCTCGATCGCCTCAAGCTCTTCCCCGTCAATAAACAGGAGCGGAAGCTGACGAAGAAACGGCAGAAGAAGAACCATAAACACACTTGCCGCGCCCACGGAAAGGATCATTCCGATATTCACTCCATGGCGAATACGGCGATACTGCTTCGCACCAAAGTTCTGTGCCGTATAGGTCGTAAACGCCGCACCGAGCGACACGGCGGTACACTCGAGAAGTCCGTAGAGCTTCTTGGACGCCGTATATCCTGCCACAAAACCGCTGCCAAGACCGTTGACCGTTGCCTGCAAAATCATTCCGCCGAAATTGATGATCATATATTGAATTGCCAAAGGAAGTCCGACCGAGAGCGTTTCCCACGCCAAACGACCGTCCCAGCGAAGCGATGCTCTGTCAAAGCGAACGATCTCAATCCTTTTGATCTTCCAAAAGCAAAACAAAAACGAAACAAGCTGAGAAACCACCGATGCAAACGCCGCACCGAACACGCCCCAATGGAACACCATAACCAACAAAAGGTCAAGCGCAATATTCAATACGGCGGCAATGATCATTGCCACAAGCGGCGTTTTACTGTCGCCAAGCGCACGAAGAATCGATGCCGCAAGATTATATGCCGTCACAATCAGAGTGCCCGCAAGCATCGTGCGAAGATAAATCACCGCATCCCCAAGGATCTCCTGCGGCGTATCCATCAAAAGAAGCAAGGGGCGTGCCAACACGACGCCGAGCAGCATCAAAATCAGGGCAATCCCCGCCGAAAGAACCGAGGAGGTCATAATTGCCTGATTCATTTTCGTATATTCTCGACTTCCGAAGAACCGCGATACGAGCGTCGCAAAGCCCGCGGTCATCGTCGTCATACTCCAAAGAACCATCCAGATCGTCCAATCGGTACAGCCCACCGCCGCAAGCGCGTCAACACCAACGCCTCGTCCAACGATCGCCGCGTCGGCAATCTGATAAAGCTGCTGACCGAGATTGGTCAAAATTACGGGAAACGCAAACGCAAGCATCAGCCGCCAAGGCGTTCCCTTCGTCATATCCATTACCTTTGACATCATACGCTCCAAACAATCAAAAAATCATCGTGCTCAATTATATCATAAAGCCCGACGAAAAACAAGGCTTTTCGTGTTTTTCCAAAACAGGCGTTGCTTTTTTCAATAATTTATGATACAATTATGATACAAAATGATAAAAACACGAAAGGAGAAAATAATGAAAAAATCTTATACAAGATATTCCATAGCATTCCTGCTTCTCCTTTCCATGCTCCTCTCCTGCCTTACCTCCTGCGCACGAAAGCCAAAGAAATTTGAAACCACTTGGTTTGACTATTTCGATAGCTTCTCTCAGCTCACAGTTTATGCAGAACGTCAGGAAGAGTTCGACGAGTATGCGGCTACTTGCCAGTCGATATTGAAGGAATACCATCAGCTTCTCGATATTTATTACGAGTACGACGGGGTCGTGAACTTAAAAACACTCAACGATCTTGCCGACAAAGAGCCTCTCGCTATCGATGAAAAATTAGGAGAATTTTTGCTGTTCGGCAAGGAAATGCATCAGCTGACGGGCGGAGCCACCAATATCGCAATGGGATCGGTGCTCTCGCTATGGCATCACGCAAGAGAAACCGAAATTCTCCCCGAGAAGGAAGCTCTCCTTGAGGCAAACGAGCATACGAACATCGATGATCTGAAGCTCTCAGAGGACGGAAACTTCGTGCTCTTCAGCGACGATCAGCTGAAAATCGACGCAGGTGCGCTCGGAAAAGGCTTCGTCGCAGAAAAGATCGCAACAGAGCTCAAAGCAAACGGATGTCAATCCTTTCTCTTGAATCTTGGCGGAAATACCGTAGCGCACGGAACGAAGCCCGACGGCACGTCATGGCTCGCGGGTATCGAAAACCCGACCGACGGAAAAGGTCTTGAGGGCTCGGTCGAGCTTTCGGAATACGCGCTCGTCACCAGCGGCTCGTATCAGAGATATTTCACCGTCGACGGAACGAAATACCACCATATCATTCACCCCAAAACCCTCTATCCCGAAAATTACTGTCTTTCTGTCAGTGTCCTGTGCCCCGACTCCGCTGTCGCAGATGCACTCTCCACAGCGCTCTTCACAATGACGGTCGAGGACGGAATGGAGCTCTTGAAACACAGAGAAGATACCGAAGCACTTTGGCTCTTCCCCGACGGAAGCATCCAAACCACCGACGGATTTATGAATCACGTCAAAACGGAGAACTAACATGACCAAAAAGCATCGAAACGACCTCATCCTTTTTTCCGCACTGCTTTGTGTCGGAATCATCGCACTCTCGGTCGCAATCGCACTGACAAGCGGAAACGGAGAGACGGTCGTAGTCACAGTAGACGGAAAAGAAACGCTCAGAGTCCCACTCGAGGAGCCAACAGAATTTCTGATCGAAGGATACGACGGAGGCAAAAACCTGCTCGTCATCAAGGACGGAACGGCAAAAATTACAGAAGCCGATTGCCCCGAACAGATCTGCGTCAAAACGGGAAACGCAAGTGAGATCAAATCCATCGTCTGTGCTCATAACAGAGTCGTCGTATCGATCGAAAAGGAATAAGTATGAAGAAAAAATATTCTTATAACGTCGCATTCTGCGGAGTGATGGCAGCACTTGCCATCAGCCTCGGGTATCTTGAAGTTCTCATTCCCTTCTCGGTAGGAATTTACGGAATCAAGCTCGGAATTGCCAACCTCGCAATCCTGAGCCTGCTCTACCTTGCTGATACGAAAAGCGCGCTCGCAGTACATCTTCTCCGAATTGTCGTTTGCGGAATGTTGTTCGGAAATGCAATCGCTTTAATTTATAGCGCAGTAGGCGGAATTTTGAGCTTTGTAGTCATGGCATTGCTGAAAAAGAGTGAAAAACTCTCCCCAATCGGAATCAGTATCTGCGGCGGAGTCGTCCATAATATCGCACAGCTCGGTGTCGCAGTCATCCTCCTCGACGAACTCAAAATCGCATTCTACCTCCCCGTACTGCTCATCGCAGGAACAGTAGCAGGAGCAATCGTCGGACTCCTTTCACAGGAAATTGTCAAAAAATTTAGATAGATCGTTCAAATGCCCTCGCAATCGATTGATTTTTGTTGACAAAAAAATGATATACTGTACATATAATATCAAGCATAGGAAAAAACGAAAATGAAATACGTAATTTATGGTGCAGGAACTCTTCTTGCTCTTCTCTTGTTTTTACCGGCAACTGGAACGACGAAAATTCGCAATCTGCCGCTATTGATTGCACTCGTTCTTTGCCTTCTCGTCTTTGCTTTCTACCGTATTTTAAAATACGCATTTTTAATGCACAAAGCAAAGAAAGCTTTGAAGCAAAAAGGATTTCGCCGTGAGAAGGTAACCTTTTTTCCGTTTGCTTCGATGCTCCACGGTCACTACTCGATAACCTTCAGGCATAGCGACAAAAAAGTCAAAATCGTCTTTCTTGTTACAAAACGAAAATACCCACATTACTATTTCAATAGCGTTAACTTGTTGGAGTTTTATTCTACCAACCGAGTCATTTTTAATAATATCAAAGCAAAAGGCGCAACCGTTTCCGACTTGGTTGAAACCAAGAAAGTAGGAAAGCAAAAGCGTATGTGGAAAGCGACCGACTTAACCCAAAACGACACGAACATCCTACTGTTTAATAAGTTTCCGCCAAGGATTTCCGATTCAACAAGACAGCAAGACCTCAGAAACGGCGACATGATTTGTGGCACTAACATCAAAGTATATGACTTTGACGGATTCTTAGAGTATGTTCATTCTCTTTGATGAAGAAAAAAAGCAAAGAGAAACGCAGGCTGGCTTCCAAAATAGGAATCCGAATAACCACCAAAAAAAATATCAAACTTTTTTCAAAAAAGGCTTGACTTTTAAAAAAAGGTGTGCTATAATATACAGGTCGTAAAGATCTGGGTGTGGCGCAGCTGGTAGCGCGCTACCTTGGGGTGGTAGAGGCCGCAAGTTCAAGTCTTGTCACTCAGACCAAAAATCGGGAGTCGTAAGATTCCCGATTTTTCTTTGTATTTACTGACTTTTTCGCACTTTTGGGTGCGGTTTTTTTGTTTCCCTCCTTGCCTTGAATTTGCCGATGGTAGAGGCCAGTACATAGTTTAGTACATAGGTTTTAAGTGGCGCAGTTTGCAAATGGTAGAGGCTTTCGGTCTTACTCTCGGAAAAAAGAGACATTCCCTTCATTTCACGAGTGCAAAATTTTAGCCATCAAGGAGGAAAAATTTATGGCAAGCATCGTATCCAGATCCAACGGCACTTATCTCGTCCGTGTTTCCTGCGGAGTGGACTCCAACGGAAAGCAAATGGCACGCTCCAAGACCTTTAAGCCCTCGAAGCCAAACCTTCCCTATACCAAGCTCAACCGTGAGCTTGAGGCGTTCGTCGCCGCCTTTGAGCAAGAGATTGAGAACGGGGGGCCGATGCGTTCGGTTCGCCCCGACAAGATCACCTTCGCCGATTTCTGCGTTCAGTATCTTGAGGTCAAAAAGAACACGCTCTCTCCGCAGACCTACAATTTCTATTCCAAGGTCATCGACGAGGAGCTGATGCCTATGTTCGCTCGGCTGAAGATAAAGGACTTGCGCACCTACCACATTCAGCAGTTCGTTCAGTATCTCGCCACCGAGAAGAAACGCCTTGACGGTCGTGAGGGCGGTATCGCGGCAAGCACAGTCAAGCGGTACACTACGGTTCTCCGTTCTATCGTCACCATGGCATATAAGCTCGAATACATTGAGGACGATATCGGTCGCTCTCGGCGTATCGAATTTCCCAAGGAAGAGACCAAGGAGGTCGAGGCGTTCACGCTTGAGGAGGTCGGTGACATTCTCAAAGCTTTGGAGAGCGAGCCATGGCATATCCGTGCGGTGATCGAGGTTGCCCTATTTACAGGTTGTCGGCGCGGCGAGATCGTGGGACTCAAATGGTCGGACATTGATTTTGAGAACCAACGTATATCGGTCAAGCGCAGTATTTATAAGCTCAGCGACGGCAAGGCTCGTGAGAAGGAGCCAAAGTCCAAGTGCAGTATCCGCACCATTTCTATCCCCGAACGGCTCTGTAAAACGCTCACAGAATACCGTCTGCAGCAGAATCGGCATATTGCATACCTCGGCGATGCCTGGAGAAATCTCGACTACGTGTTCACCGAGGAGGACGGCTACGTGATGAATCCGCAAACGCCCACAAAACAGTTTTCCAAATTCCTAAAGCGTCATGGTATTCGTCATTTGAAATTTCACGGGCTTCGCCACACAAGCGCAACTATGCTTCTCGCAAACGGCTGCGATATTAAAACCGTTTCATCAAGACTCGGTCACGCCGACATCTCAACGACGAATATCTATGTCCACGCCCTTGAAAGCACCGATAGAATGGCAGCGCAGACCTTTGATAACTTTTTGAAGAAGAATAATGTATAATGCACGAAGCGGTGGGCAGAAAAATCTGCTCACCGCTTTTTAAAATAAATTAACACGGTATAAAATCAATCGCTAAAACTGTTGTATTCAATGTTTATTCAGATAGTTTGGTTCAAACCACTACTCTGATTTTACACAGATTCCTTTTCCACAGAAATGATCGATTTTTTAGGCAAAATGATATCTTCACCTTCTTCGTAACACTCAACACGTACCACGCGAGCCTTACGAACAACCTCTCTCTTGTTGAAAGCGTCAAAAGTAGGCACAACAATGATATCACCCACTTCTATCTTCGTTTCACCTGCATTGTATCGGTATATTCTGTCGGGATTGGAACTCTCAGGCCATAGAATGCCGACAACATATTTTTTAGGAAGTTCAGGTTCCTCTATTATAGGCTCTTCTACAACGGGCTCTTCCTCAATAACTTCTTCGACGACTTCTTCCTCTATGGGTTCTTCTTCGATGATTTCTTCAACGACTTCTTCCTCGACAGGTTCTTCTTCAATGATTTCCTCGACTATCTCTTCCTCGATAGGTTCTTCGGGCATTTCTCCGAATTTCTTGTAACCGCTTCCATCAAGTTTATCCACAGACATATAGATTTCCGTCGTTCCTATGTTCTCTCTTACCTTTTCGAGGCGAGCCAAGCAAGAACTGAGCTTATCAAATTCTTCCGAGTGAACGATCGAATCTTCCTCCACAATGTAAAGAGAGAATCCGTATCTTTCTCCATATTTACACACTTCGAATTTGGGTATGTATTTCTCTTGAATCCAGCTACCTGATCTATCCTCTGTCTCGGCAATCAAGCCGTTTTCTCGGCAATTATGAATTGCTTCTCTTGCCTTTTTAACAGAATCATATGCATAAGTAGAGTTGATCAGATTTTTTCTCTTGGCATCAAATATTCCAAAAACGAACCATCCATCATATGTTTCCGAAATTACGTAAGCTCCCATGGGCTTAGGTGGCTTAACTTTCTCTGTTTTCGTGCGAGGTTCTGACTGTTGCGGCAATATGATGGAAAGTATCGCCATCAGCATCATTCCGGTAAAGAGAGTCGCCAGCAGAGTATAAATACATGTGTGATAAAACAGAGTTGCGATTGCCACACAGATCAACACGCCTGAGTGAACCCATCCGAATATTTTGACTAGTTTGGAAACCTTCCAGAAGGAACAGAAAACCAGGTAGAATACCGCTAATATATTGAACAGTACAAGTATCCAGCAAAAACACTCTGTTCCGGAACACGCCAAACTTTTCAACAATTCATTCATGTATTATTCTCTCCTTTCTTGTTATATTTTGCAGAAGACCAATCCTTCTTTTTAGCAATCATTATCAGGCAAAATGCCATACACGCTATTGCAAGCAGTGCAAACCCGATGATTATGATATGCGAGTTTGAAGGCATCGAACCATTCACACCATCGATAAGTGCCATGTTTCCTATGATAGCCCAATGCGAAAGATGATCAGTCTTAAAGACAATATATCCATCCTGTACTTCCGATTCATAAAATGTCATTGTATTGTTATCATCAATGTGATATATTCTTAGATCACTGCACATTTTTTGTGCATCGGTCAGCTTGATCCTGACGGTAATGAAGCCGTCCGGCTCAACCTCGATTCCATTTCTCATCAATTTTATAGTATATGCTGCTTTGATTTCCATATTTGGCGCAACGACTTCATAAATATGGTCGCTTGAAATATTCAACTCCGCCGTTGCTATGTCAATTTTCAATATCGTGTCAGCAGGCATTCCGGCAGGACACTCTACGGAGATATCACCAGCATCGGAAATTTCCTCGTTCCAATAATAGATCTCGCCTAAAGGAATCCGCGCTCCTATAATATTAAGCATCGTATAGGAAAGGTTGCCATGATCATCAATAAAAACCGCGTCGGTCTTAGGCTCATAGGTCATAGTAACTCCATAGACTCCACCCTGCATTTGATGATTGATCTTGAATTTCAGCACCAAGAGCCTTCCCGTATCCGTCGTATTGACGGTATGCTCCCAATAGAAGCGGAATGGGTCGGCAGTAAAGCTCTGCTCCGAATGAGTGTAATCAAACTGCAACGCGCCAAATGCTTCGCCGCGCTCAAACCCTTCAAACGTCAATGCGCTTCTGTCATAGTCCAAGGTAAGAACTAAACCGGAAAGCGAGGGGTTCTGGGTAACGTCTACCGCAACGTAAACGTACTCGGTAGTTGTTTCCGTTACAGAGAGAGTAATCTCAGGTATGGGATTTTCGCGAATGTTGAATTTCATATGCCCGTAAAATACAATATCGTGTGCAGGCATATACATCGTTGATACTTGCTCGGTCATCGCCTCATCCGTATACCATCCGCTAAACACATGGTTCTTTTTAGATGGTATATTAGACAGATCCACAATCTCGTTGTAGGGACACTCAAATGCATGAAAGTATTCCCCGTCAACGTAGAAAAACACTTGGTAAATTTGAGGAGTCATAAGGTATTCCGCCTCATAGCAAATGACATTGGGAACATCCGACACTATGCCGCGCCACCCCTTAAATTCATAGGAATAACGCTCGTCGGTTGGGCGCTGCGGTACCGGTCCACCATAGCTGGGAACGGCATTTTCGCTATAATCTTTTTCATAAAGCAACGTACCGTCGTAGTTAATATACCTTACGCTGTATTCACCCTTTATCAGTGTAACAAGTCCGTTGTCGATCAGCACGTCGCACGTTTTCTCATATTCAACTTTAGTATTTTGCTTGTCATAATTGACAATGATCGGATAATCCCCTATCGGGGCATCCACTTTACTTTCAAAAGTAAGGATTGCAATTACACCGGTAGAGCTATCCTGTGTTCTTCCATCCCACAGCATACGGAACGGAGAGATTAAAAAGCCTTCGTCGGTATCGGTATTTGTTGTAGTAAAGGTATGGGTACTTAACGCATCTCCGCGTGTGATCCCCACAAGCTCCATCGCACTCTTATCATATTCAAGATCAAGCATCAAAGAAATAAGTCCCGGATTTTGATCCAAATATATTCGTATTTCAAAGGTTTGACCGCGGTGAACGGTCTTTTCTTCTACCCGCACCAATGGCAAGTTGCCATCGGATTGCTCAGCCGCGCTTGCGTAAATTATTCCATTTGACAACAGGAACATCATACAAACAGAAAGAAAGGCTAAAGCAAATGCAACAGAGCGAATCCACGTGTTTTGTTTGCTTTTCATTATATTTTAGTCCATTTCTTCCGTTTATTGTGTTTTATGAAAACTGATATACCCACGACACATCCTGCAATAACAACGGATGCGCCTATCGCGCCAAAAATCCATACTGTTATAGGTTTACTATCAGTAGAAGCTTGCCTTTGATCGTCGGGATAGGTTTCTATTTTCACAACCTTATCTGCTGCCAGAGTGATTTCTGCTCCATCGATCAAAAGATTTTTCGTAAGGATCTTACCGTCCTTCAAATACGAAACATCTTTGTCTCGCTCGTACTTGAAAGTAATATGATAGCTTCCATCGGGAGAGTTTTCCTTTACACGGAAACGCAAAGTCATCATACTTCCCGTTGAGGTATCATTTTTCTCTCCCAGATAGGAGATCATAAAGGGATATATTCCGTAACCCTGCTCGGTTTCGGTATTTGTGTGGATTGGGGACAGCGACGAGAACGCTGTGCCGTACACAAGATCAGTCAAGGTAAATACGGACGTATCGTATTCCAACGAGAGCAGCATGCTGCTTACGCCCGTATTTTCCTCGACTATCACATCGATCTCAATTTCATGATCGGCTGATTGCTCCCTGCCCTTCATAACGAGAACCGTGTTCCCTTCTTCCGCCGCAAGGATCTGCATAGGAGATGCGAAAGCCATCGTCAGTACCAGACTGAGCGTTAAGAAAACC